>CAMGET010000041.1 GCA_946055175.1 uncultured Roseburia sp. | reverse complement strand
GAGGTGGGAAGTTCCACAGCGGTGATTACAAGCTCCAACAGACAGATGTCAGACCAGATTATGGAAATGGATAAAACAGTTGAAAACATCAGGGAACAGAGTGATGAAGTTGCAAGGGGAATGGAGCAGGTAAATGTCAATACGCAGGGTAATTACAGTGCGATTGAGCATGTGACAGCGGCAACGCAGGAAAATACTGCGGGTGTGGAAGAGATTGAACGGATGGTTGAACGGATTACGGATCTTGCACATCAGGCTATAGAAATATAAGAGAAGTAGAAAAGGATGTTATTACTACCGGCTATATGGCATGGGTTTTTCTAAAGCAGGAATAACATGATATAAACCCTCTAAAACGTGATGTTATTTTGCGATTTAGAGGGTTTTAAAACAAAAGAAATGAGATTGAAATTCATATATGGAGGAAATGCAAATGAAAGACCACAAATGGAATGTGGCAGATACGATAACGTCAGTACGAATAGCGGCTTCTCTTCTGCTACTGTTCGTAACCCCAAAATCGCTCGGTTTTTTTGCCGTCTATACCCTCGCCGGTTTGACAGATGTGTTAGATGGTTGGCTTGCCCGAAAAAAAGGGATGGCCAGCGATTTTGGTGCAAAGCTTGATAGCATTGCAGATTTACTGTTTTATGGCATTATGCTGATTCGTCTTTTCCCTGTTTTATATCAGATGCTACCGATGGAAATTTGGTATGTTGTGACAGGAATCGTACTTATACGAATCATTTCTTATGGTACGGCAGCAATCAAATATCATCGTTTGGCATCCCTGCATACATGGTTAAATAAGTTGACGGGAGTAGCTGTTTTTCTGTTGCCGTATATGATCGCATTTTCAACTGTAGTTGTGTATAGCTGGGTAGTATGTGCATTAGCATTTGTTTCATCTATGGAGGAGCTTTTCATTCATCTTTTCCATACAAGTTATCATGCGGATAAAAAATCTATTTTTCAGTAGGAGGTACCAATGATTATTTTACAGTGGTCTAAAACACAGATTTTGTGTTTAATGATTTTGATATATATCGGTATTAATTACATTAGAGAGGGAAATCGGCTAAACAAGATTTCCGCAAGCTTTAATTGTAGTCCTATTTTTGATGCATTTTATATTATAACGGAAGTGGCAGTTCTCTTTGATGGAATTACTGCATGCACAATCAATTACCTCGACCGGATTCCGAGAATCGTAAATTTACTGGCACATTTGTGTATGTTTGTTTCATATGAAATTTATGTTGTCCTACTGTTTTGGTATTGGGTGTCTGTTACCGTCGGTATGCCAAAAGGGAAATGGGTAAAGGCAGCATATATTTTACCTAATATGATTTCTGTCTTATTGACCATTTATTTCCTTCCAAACCTGGATTTTATTCAAGGAAAATATACGAATTACTCCATGGGAAGCGCTGTCTATGTATGCTTCGGCAGCATTATCATATACTGTGTGCTTACTATAGTGGTTATTATATCGAAATACAGATACATATCGAAAAAAAAGAGGCAGAGCTTAGCAATTTCTTTAGTATTTATTGCATTCATTCTGGCTTTACAGATTATGATTCCGGAATCACTCATATCCTGTATGGCTGCCACCATGGTTACGATAAGTATTTACTTAAGTATGGAGAATACTGACATCTATGGTCTGGAACACTATCAGCACGAGATGGTAATGGGTTTTGCAACGCTCGTAGAAAACAAGGATGATAATACAGGCGGGCATATCAGACGTTCTTCGGCTTATGCAGTTTTAGTTGCAAAAAATTTAAGAAAAAATAAAAACTATAAAAATGTGATTACGAAGGACTTTCTGGATAATCTGGTTCAGTCAGCACCTATGCATGACATTGGGAAAATCGGTATACCGGATGCTATTTTGCAGAAACCGGGAAAACTGACACAGGATGAATTCGAAAAAATGAAAGAGCATCCGAGTATTGGCGGAAAAATTATACAGGATACTTTTGGTCACCTTTTCAATGGGGAATATGAAAATATGGCATATCAGGTTGCAAGGTATCACCATGAAAAATGGAACGGAAAGGGTTATCCGGAGGGCTTAAGAGGAACAGAAATACCACTTTGTGCCCGAATTATGGCAGTGGCAGATGTATTTGATGCGGTGTCGGCAAAGCGTTGTTACCGGGATGCGATGCCTTTGGACGAATGCTATAGCATCATAAAAAATGGACGGGGCGTAGATTTTGATCCGGATGTTGTGGATGCGTTTTTTGCAAATACACAGAAAATAGAAGAGATTTATTCCTCTTCAAACAAAGAGTAAGGTTTATGCTATTAGAGTAGCACGGATAAGTATCTTAATGAGAGCCGGACTGGAATTGGATTCACCAGCCGCTCGACTTTATGGGACAGAACATTTATAATGGATATTATGTACGTGCAGGCAAAAATGGTGAACCTGAGTTTGTAACAAGAGAACCAGGATTTCCCAAAACAGCAGCAGACTGGCCGGTTACTCCGAAAGCATTCTATTATGGAATCAAATTTTTGTGCGAACGGTATCCGTTACCGTTATATATCACGGAAAATGGTATGAGCTGTCATGATAACATTTCTTATGACGGCTGCGTACATGACTATGACAGAATCAATTTTCTGGATTCTTATATCGGGGCAATGGAGCAGGCAATTGACGAAGGTGCAGATGTCAGGGGCTATTTCCTTTGGACGTTTTTAGATAATTTTGAATGGTCAGACGGATACAAGCAGAGATTTGGTATCGTGTATGTGGATTTTCAGAATCAAAGACGCGTTGTAAAAGATTCGGCGTTTTGGTACAAGAAAGTCATAGAGACCAAAGGAGCTGCTCTTTCGCGGAATCAGCGGTCGAAAAAGCTTCTCTTCCTAGAAAAAGAGCCGGAAACTGTGGTAAACAGTGCATTTGAAGAATTGGAGCTGTCAGATGAGGAAAAAGAAATTTCCATTCCGGAAAAATGTTTATATATAGAGGTGACAGAAGGATATGGAATCATTAACAGCCATCCGGTCAAAGCCGGAAACAAATGTGTGGTGATGGACGGCTGTAAATGCGCAGTAATCTCCGGTGATATAAAACTTCGAATGAAAATGTTGGGAAGAGAAAGAGGATAGAGTATGAAAGAAGTATTGTTTTTGAACCCGGTATTTACACATAATATCTGGGGAGGAACGAAATTAAGAGAGGAATTCGGATATCCGGTGGAAGGCAATGACATCGGTGAGTGTTGGGGAATCTCAGCACATGAGCATGGAGATTGTGTTGTAAGGGAAGGTGTTTATGAAGGGATGACGCTATCTTCGCTTTGGACATCTTATCCGGAACTATTCGGTAATTACAAGAGCGAACGTTTTCCGCTTCTTACGAAGATTATTGATGCAAAAGAGGATTTGAGTATTCAGGTCCATCCGGATGATGAGTATGCGGCTGTACACGAAAACGGCTCCTATGGAAAGACGGAATGCTGGTATATTCTTGACTGCGGGAAGGATGCTTCGATTGTAATCGGTCATAATGCCAAAACGAAAGAAGAACTTTCTGATATGATACGAAATGGACGATGGAGTGAATTCATTCGTGAAATTCCGATTCAGAAGGGGGACTTTTTACAGATAGACCCGGGAACAGTGCATGCAATAAAGGGTGGAACGCTTATTTTGGAAACGCAGCAGAACAGTGACATTACTTATCGTGTGTATGACTATGACCGTCTGAGCAATGGAAAACCTCGTGAGCTTCATGTTAACCAGAGCATTGATGTCATAACGGTCCCGGCAAAGGAAATAGGGGATAGTGTCCGGCACACAGATGATGTCCCGAAAAACAATTTATATGAACTGATATCCTGTCAATACTACAAAGTATTTCAGATAGACGTAGATGGTGAGTTGGAATTTGAGCAAAGTTTTCCGTTTTTATTGATGAGTGTTGTGGATGGAAATGGTAAACTTGATGGAAAGCCGGTAAAAAAAGGAGATCATCTTATTTTATTCAATGGATATGGCAGTGTAAAAATCGAGGGTCAATTAAAAATCATTGCATCGACCCCTGTTTAATTTTGGAGGAAGTATGAAGGAAGAACTCAGAAAACAATACGAATTATGGTGTAAGAAGGCAACCGCAGATGCAGATGTACAGAAGGAACTTTTGGCCATTGCGAATGATGAAGAAAAAATAGAAGATGCTTTTTACAGAAATTTAGCATTCGGAACAGGCGGACTGCGAGGCGTTATCGGTGCGGGAACCAATCGCATGAATATCTATACCGTTGCAAAAGCGTCGCAGGGGCTTGCAGATTATGTGAATGCAAATTATCCGGAGGAAAAAAGAAAAATTGCAGTCAGCTACGATTCGAGAATTAAGTCTGATTTATTTGCAAGGGTTTCATCCGGCGTATTTGCTGCAAATGGAATCGAGGTAGCAATCTATTCAGAGTTAATGCCGACACCTTGTCTTTCCTATGCAGTTCGTGCATTACAATGTGTGGCCGGAATCATGGTGACCGCATCTCACAATCCATCTAAATATAACGGATATAAAGTGTATGGTGCGGACGGATGCCAAATTACAACAGAAGCAGCAGAGAAAATCCTTTTTGAGATTGAAAAACTTGATATTTTTGCAGACGTAAAAATGGGAAATTTTGATGAGTTTATGGCAGCGGGAAAAATTCAATACATTTCCGAAGATGTCTATACAGATTTTGTAGAGGAAGTGAAAAAGCAGTCATTACTTGGACCAAATGATAAAGTTGACCGCGACGTTGCAATTGTATATACCCCACTCAATGGTACCGGACTAAAACCGGTAACAAGAACGTTAAAAGAGATGGGATTTACCAATATCACAGTGGTTCCGGAACAGGAAAAACCGGATGGCAAGTTTCCAACCTGTCCATATCCAAATCCGGAAATCCGTGAAGCCATGGCACTGGGAATGGAATATGCTGCGAAATGTAATGCGGATCTTTTACTGGCAACAGATCCGGATTGTGACCGTGTGGGAATCGCAGTAAAAAATGATGTGGGTGAGTATGTTCTTTTGTCCGGAAATCAGACGGGTTGCCTGCTTCTTGATTACATTTGTGCACGCCGCATCGAGAATGGCACGATGCCAAAAGATCCGGTTATGGTAAAAACGATTGTAACTATGGATCTTGGAGAGCAGATTGCCTCTCATTATGGAGTTCGCACGATTAATGTGTTAACCGGATTCAAGTTCATCGGAGAGCAGATTGGATATCTTGAAGCAAAAGGAAAGGCATCTTCTTACATATTTGGCTTTGAAGAGAGTTATGGATATTTGAGCGGTTCCTATGTGCGAGACAAAGATGCTGTTGACGGAGCTTTTCTGATTTGTGAGATGTTCGCTTATTATAAAACCAAAGGCATTAGTCTTCTGGATAAGCTGAATGAACTTTATGCGGCATATGGATATTGTATGAATACTTTACATTCTTATGAATTTGATGGAGCAGCAGGCTTTGACAAGATGCAAAACATCATGAACTCCTTCCGTGGGGAAGTAAAATCCTTTGGCGGTAAGAATATCATTACCTGTCTGGACTACGCAAAAGGGCTTGACGGACTTCCGAAGTCGGATGTATTAAAGTTCCTTTTAGAGGATAACTGTTCCGTTGTAGTCCGTCCTTCCGGAACGGAGCCGAAGTTAAAATTCTATATTTCTGTCAGTACAGCAGATGAGGCATCAGCAACAGATTTAGAACAGGCTATTACAAAAGAACTCGAAGAGTTCCTTGCATAGTCGAATATTACTATAAATTGACAAAGTAACCAGCTCGGTAATATAATGATAGTTACCGAATGGTTACTTTTTGCTTTAGATAAGGAGACTAATTATCATGGAAAAAGAGGCTTGGCGATTGGAAAAAGAACAAATGATAAAAAACTTTCATGTGTGGAACAAAGATGCGGTAAAAGGCCAGATAGTTTTTACCGGATCTTCTTTAATGGAAATGTTCCCTATTGAAAAGTGGGTGAAGGAGCTTGGTCCAAATGCTCCGATTGTATATAATCGAGGTGTGGGAGGTTATCGTACTACGGATTTGCTTCCTATTTTGGATGCTTGTGTATTTGAATTAAGACCCCGCAAGGTTTTCATCAATATTGGTACGAATGATTTGAGTGATGGCAGCGTGCCGTTAGAAACAGTCATGTCAAATTACGACCAAATAATTACGCAAATAGAGGAAAAACTTCCGGGGGTTATCATTTATATGATGGCTTATTACCCTATTAATTATGACGCTGCAACAGAAGAGATGAAACCCTGCCTTTTAATCCGCACGAATGAAAAGATAAACAAGGCAAACGAACTGGTAGCACAGCTTGCTGCGAAACACGGTCAGAGATATATCAATGTTAATGCCCCGCTTATGGATGAACAAGGACGCCTAAAAGCCGAATACACCATTGAAGGTATGCATATCAAACCGAAAGGATATCGTGCTATCTTTCAGGATATTATGACATATGTAAAAGAGTAAAGTGACAAGGAATGAAGAAAAAATGAAAATCATAGAATACTTTACAACAGAAAAGAAAGAGCATTGGTTAAAAGAAATAGGAAAATCCGATTGGGGAGCAGGGCAATATTTATATCAGTTGTTAAATGAAAATCGTCTAAAAGAAATGGTTGGTGAAACTGCGCTTGTCCCAATGCTTGTGGATGGAGATAAATTGATCGCATTTTGCACCCTTGCACCACTTGATGATATTCAGCCAACAAACCTGTCTCCATGGATTGGGTTTTTATATACGTTCCCGGAGTATCGCGGACACCATTATGCGGGACTGCTTTTGGATTATGCAGAGAGTATTGCTACGGTTATGGGAAAGGAATACATACATATTTCTACTGGTCATATCGGCTTGTATGAGAAATACGGATACGAATTCTATCAGATAGAAAAAGATATCGAAGGCGAAGACTCAAGGGTGTATCGAAAAGCACTTGCCGTAGATGGACCGGACAAAGACAGACGATACGAAAACGGAGCGAAATGGAAGGCTGAAATTGTAGACAAGGCAAGAAAAGGTGTGGACATGACAGCATACTGCGGATTTTCCTGTAATCATTGCTTCCTTGGTGAATGGTGCGGAGGATGCCGCTCGGCATTTAACTGCTGTTCCTATGGGTCTCTTTTTGAAAAAGGGAAATGTCCGAATATGGAATGTTGTAAGGAAAAAGGGATTGATGGCTGTTATGAATGCAGCGAGTTAGAAGTGTGCACGAAAGGCTTCTATCAGCCGGACAACGATGGTGCAAATGCATGCAAGGCGCAGGCGATGTTTATAAGAAAATACGGGAAAGAGAAGTTTTTCCGGGCCCATGACAAACTGCACGAAAAATATGATTTCAAAAAGACGCAGGAAGTATTGGGGACAAGTGTGGAGGAAGGATTAAAGATATTGGAGGAATGTAGTCATGTATAAGGAAATCGTAGAGATTTTAAAGTGTCCGTGTTGTGGAACGGATTTAGAGCTTATTACAGAAAAAGAAGAAAACGGAGAAATCATAGAGGGTCAACTGACTTGTGCCCAAAAACATACTTACAAGATTTTTGCCGGTATCATTGACTTTGGCGCAGAGGAACAGAAGGATTCCTGTTAGATGTGGCATCCGGCAGGGGCATGCTTTTAAGAAAATTGGTGGAAACTACAAATGAGTAGGTTCATATGATTGCGTCTGACTTGAGTTTCCAGGTATTGATGTATGACAGGGTCAAGTTTGCAAAGATAAACCCAAGGATAAAAGTCAGTTATATTGCCTGTGATGCGACAAATTTAGCATTCAAAGACAATAGTATTGATATGGTATGTACGTTTGTAGGATATTTGAATATGGGAAAACTCATGGAAAAGGGAATCATCGAAGCCGCACGTGTATTGAAACCAACATGCTCGCTCATTAATTCAGTGATGTATATGAATGAAGATCCCGCAGGATATCAAGAATTAAAGAAGATATTTGAGGAAAATGACATGGCAGCCATGGCACAATACATCCTTAGAGACCGGCTTTTTGAAATACATCAGAAAAACTTTAAGGAGGTTTCGGATCAAATAACCTACGAAGGCATTGGGGAGGCCTTTGAAGGAGATTTATTACCATATGCCGGTGAATGGTTTGCTGATGCAATCATTACGGCAGAGAAATAGCACCGCTGCAGTTAAAAGGGAAAAATATAGACAATTTGTCGATGCTTTATTCAAGGTTTATTTCGTGTTTATATCAACTTTTATAGTATATAATCCGGATTAGAAAAGGAGTTGATGAAATATGAACCAAAAGAAAATAGGAGCATTTATTGC
>CAMGET010000040.1 GCA_946055175.1 uncultured Roseburia sp. | reverse complement strand
TTTAAAACTGAGAAATTATGATTAACAAAAAGCCCCATGTCAAATGACATGGAGCTTTTTCTATTATGGCTCATAAAATGTATATCCGTTGCGGCCTCTTTCTTTTACTCGATATAGCGCAATATCTGCTGTTTTATAAAGTTCCTGATAATTATTACCGTGCTCTCTGAAGAAAGAGACTCCGATACTTACCGTTAACGGTTTTCCATCCTTTTCTATCTCGCTTAAGCGTCTGGCAATCAATTTCAGCTTTTCTGTGACTAACTGTTTCGATGAAACATACTTCATTAAAACTACCATTTCATCTCCACCAAGTCTTCCTTTAATATCATCCGAGCGGAAGGTTTCCTTTAAAACCGCAGCCACGCTCTTTAATACTTCGTCCCCATACTGGTGTCCATAGCTATCGTTGATATTTTTAAAATGGTCAATATCTAAAATTATAAAAGCATGTGATTCGTTTTCTGCTGTTTCTTCCTGTAAAAACCGGCTCATCAAATGTTCTGCCGTTCCTTTATTATACAGTTCTGTTAAGGAATCATGTTCTGCACGGTATCTTATCTTTATTGCTTCCCGTTTTTTATCATCAATATCTTTTAAGTAAATGATTGCTTTCAAATCGCCACTGTCCGCTTCTTTCAGGAAGTGAATCGTCTGAAGCATCCAGCGAACGTTTCCATCGGTGTCTACTCTGCGGTACTCACAGCTAATCTCATGCATTCCTGCACTGTATGCCTTAAAATAAGCTTCTCTGCTGAAGGAAGTTTCATACAGTACTTTGTCTAAAGAGTATACACGGTTCTCCAATGTAATTTTAAATAATCGATCGTAGTGGAGAAGCTCCTGTGAATCACTTTGCGCCCATAATCCACTGACCTTTTCGACGATATCCTTTGTTACATTGATTTCTCCGTATGCCAGCGTATCAGCCAGCATCGCCTGTCTGTACTGCTCTTCCTTTTTATATGCCTGTTCTGCTTCTTTTTGTTTTGAAATATCCTCTAAAATACCGATTGCCAATTGTGGCGACCCGTTTTCCCGATATATCGTTCGAAGAGCTGCCTTTGTCCATGTATATTCGTCTCCCTGCCTGTATCGTATCTGCACTTCTTTTGAAGCCAGCTCCTCACCGGCTTTTATCTGTTTCCAAAGACTTTCGAAGTTTTCTTTTGAATCCTCATGTAAAACACCCATATGGATTAAATCATCAATTGTACATGCAGCCTCTTCTTTTGGAAGTGATAATCCAAAATCACCATTTTTTAAAATGGCTTTTCCTGTTTTCACATCAAAATCAAAAACAGTGTTGGCCGTTTGCTCAAGTGCAATATTAAGTCGCCGCTCGTTAAGGAGTAATTTACGTTCCATTTCTTTGCGGTCAGTAATATCTAACAATACACAGCTTAGCTGCCGGTTTCGATGATTATTAAGGATGGTTCCCTTTACCAATACCCACATTTCACTATCGTCGTGCCGCCGTATTTTGCATTCATATACAATATTTCTCTGCCCATTAACCATTGCCTCACCAATGATTTTATTAAAGTGATGCTGGTCTTCCTTATATAAGAATGCCTGAACTTTCCGGTCGTAATCCTTTAGCAGCTCTTCCTCGGTACATCCATATAAGTGATAAAAGCCTTCATTTCCATAAATTATATTACCTGTATCCAAGTCTATCAGGCAGACACCACCGGGGATATTTTCTGTGATTTTCTCTAAAATTACTGTTTTCTTTTTATTTTCGTTATTATCAATAAATACGCTCTGGAATACTTCGTCTCCATCTGTATCCAGTATTCGCTCTGTACGTTCAATCACCCAAATCTTTTCACCCGTTTTGGTACGAAGGCGTAACTCATGGCTCGCCTTATCTCCCACTTCTTTTATATGCATCGTACTGTTCAGGTAAATCTGAATATCTTCTCTTGCAACAAGGTCGGCAATATCCCACTCTTTTTGGGCTTGAAACTCTTCTTTTGTATAATTAAAAATACGCAAAGCTTCCTGATTGACTTTTTTAAAAATCAGTTTATCGTTTTCTTTTTTATAATTAACGATTCCACATAAAACCGAGTCAAATAATGCATTATAGGTTTTTCGTTGATGCTTAATCTCTTCCAGTTCCTCATTACGCAGCAGCTGTTCTCTCTTTAACAGCTCTACCTCATTGATATTCTGATGGTAGCCTTTTATCTGTATTCTGCCATCCTCCAGCCACTCTGCCCTGCCGCCGCAACGAACAAAAATGCTGCCGAGTTTTGGATGCTTCCAAGGATACTGTACTTCTAAAAGCTTGCCCGTTTCTATCATCTGGTTCACACAATTTGTAACATACGTAATATACTTTTCATCAATTCTGTTATACCAGTGTGAATAACACTGTTCCGGGTCCGGATATTTGGGAAGCCCTAAAAGTGTCAGCATCGTGTCATTGGCATACATCTCATACTTCTGCTCTTTATTATCTACTACAATTGCCCATAATCCAACATTTCCTGCGCCTAACACTTCCTGCATCCATGTCGGATCATTCATAAACTCCATATTCATTATTCTCTCCGTTTCTGAACGAATCTTGGTCCAATAACTAAAATACTTCTTTTTATTATACATCGTTCGAATCGAGATGGAAAGTCTTTTTCGCAGAAACTCCCTTCCTCTTTCGAATGACAAAATACGATTTCTACATGATTACGAGTTTATATTTTTTCCCCTTTGTTTAACACAATACTCTCTATTCTGGCAATGACAACTTTCGACAAATAATTTATCCTTCCAACTCACTAATCCTGCTATAGCGTCTTAATGGATATTCCCCATCATGGGTTCCTCCCGGCAGCATCCGGGACATATTTTGGGGACGAGCAATGTGCGTAAGTCCTGTTTTTACGAAAAGGTCTGTCAGTTCCATGCGCTCCTCTTGTGTACAAATCAACGTTCCAGTTCACTGTCACTTCCGATTATAACACTAACACCTTTTCCGCGTAAAACCCGGTGTCCGGTATGGATGCTTTCCAGTTCTTCATTATAAAGGGAAATACTGACTTTTCCACGAATGCCAATCTTTTCACGTGGCACAGAATCCATCCTATGATGTTTAAAAAAGAGCGTAGGGATAAACGGAATCTCTGCTACGGATTCCAATTTATCAATACGCTCTTCGTTCCAACCGCGATGCTCTAAAAGTGCGCGGTATTCTTCACAGTTTTCGAATTGAAAATGCATATTTTCCCACATCTCCTTCATAAACTGCGTTTCAGTTTTTTCAATATCGTATGGCTTTTTATACCAGGAAAGTGATTTCATAGGTGATCCTCTTTTTCTCTTGGTAATACCATCTTAACATTGCCTTTATTTATTTGCCACAATAAATTTCAATCGCCCTCGCCGTAAAATCTGCCGTTCCGGCGCCACCTGCTTTGTCAATATTCTCGGTGTATTCACCGCCTCCGGAATACATGTGTCCCAGGCAGGACAAAATCTCCGATGTACATTGATAAAAATGCTCCGTAATATACGCCTGCAGCCTTTTTACCTGTTCCTGTACGTCCGAATCAGCAGGGTCTTTTTCCTTCATACTGCCGAACACCACAAACATTTTCATAAAGTCATCGGCAATAGTCTTTGTCGTGTCCTCTGTCCAATCCTTACTCTTTTCCTCAAACTCCTTATAGGCCTCTGTGAATTCCAAAGCGTCGATACTCTCTACGAATGAATAGCTGTCGCCTTGGAAAGAAGCTGCCTTCGCATTTTTCAAGTCATGATTTCCGGGCAGGACATAAACCGGAATACCTTTCTCTTCTATTCGCGCCAATTTTTCAGCCAAAGCGATGTGACTCTCCTTTTCTCCATTGAATGTAAGGTCTCCGGACAAAATCACCGCATTGGGTTTCTCTGCGATTACCTGTTCCACAAACGCTTCCGTTATTTCTTCACAATATGGGATTACTTTTCCATCCCCATTTTCAATATATTGCCGGAAGAACTCACCCCCGTCTGTCAACGTTGGTGCAAGATAATGTAAATCCGTTGCGACTACCAGCGTCACCTGATTTTGTGTTTTGTTTTCTTCCTTGCTATTTTGTTTCCCTAAAAGTGTAAAAGCAAATCCCAATATCATAGCTGCCCCAATCAAAAAGGTAGCTCTCTCTTTTGTATCCTTTGTCATTTTATTCCCTTTAACCGAAATATCTGAACTGCATTTTTCCACATCAAATCTTCATATGCCTCTTTTTCAATCCGTTCCGGCAAAACATGAAAATAATCCTGATACACAGAACGTTCTCCTTTCGGATTGCAAAAATAAGTGTCCAATCCATCAATTGGCATATCGCTTCCAAACATCATCTTTTTACTGCCATATCTTTTGATTGCTTCGATGGTCGTTTCCATTGGCACCCATGTGGTATCCCCATATAAATTATCTGCTTTTCCAAGCAAATCAAGTGCCTCTTTATTGTCGCTGCCAAGTCCCATATGTACCATAACAAACGGAATGTTAGGGAACATTTTCGCCGCTTCGTAAACATGTACCGGCTCTGCTTCCTCACAACCGCCTGTATGCGACACTACCGCCAGTCCATACTTATCTGCCAATTCCAGGAATGGTATTGTCCGCGGGTCCACCGGTGAAATATCCGAATGGTACGGATGCAGTTTTATCGCATGAATAAGATTCAAATTCTCCTGTATCAGTTTTTCCAGTTCCGGTGTCACCTGCTCCTTCAAAGGCTTTGCCCAGACTCCCACACCAATTTTACCGGGATTTTTTTTTGCAAACTTTAAGGTACGCAAAAGTGCTTCCTCCTGTGGTGTCTGCAATTCCTTCGGAAGCAGTCTTTGCTCATGGTCTACCTCTGCCGCATCTGAATTAGAGACTAGTGCATAGTCTATTTCGTATTTTTCCATTGCAGCTATGACAAGATTTTCGCTCATGGAAAAGCCGAGCTTGTCACCTCCGATGTGTACGTGTGTGTCAATTCGCATAAATGTTATACTCCCCCTATTTCCTATTGAATAATTTAAAATGCATGCCATTTTGACATGCATTTCATATTTTTAATTTTCTAATTTTTTTCTCACCTGTTCTACAAACTCCGGCTCGCACTCTGCCATTGCACAAATATCTGCATCAGAAATCCCTCTCTTAATCATATTGGTAACTACTGTACGGGTCTTTTCCTCTTTACCTGTTTCTATTCCACAGCTAATTCCCTTACTGATTCCTTGACTGATTCCCAAGTTAATTCCGGCTTCTCTCGCCTCTCTCAGTTCATCAGATGGTAACCTTAATACTTTTCCACCCATTTCCTCACTCATCCTTTCCTTTAAAATCGGTTCTTTCCTCAACAAATAATTCATAACCCGTTGCATTAATTGCATCAAATCATGAAATAGCCCTGTATTGTCCGCTTTTGTAACTTCTTCTAAACGACTAATAATCATATGATACTCATCAATTAATTTCTTTGTTCTTTCTTCGCTTTTTGCGATTTCAAAAATATCCTTCTCATAATTCATGATATAATACGGAAGTAAAATCAGCAAGTTCTTTTCAAAAATTTCGTCTATTGAATAGTCTTTTAATTTTAAAACCGGTACGCGATATGTAATTGGTTTTTGATTTGGTATCTTTAATTCCATCGTTTCTTCCGACAACATATTTTTTGTGCAGCGAAGATAGATAATACAAGAACGCGGAAAAGCAATCTCTTTCTTATCTTTTTTACTTTTGCTTCCTGACAATGCAATCATAAAATCATACTCTATCATTCGAAACATCATGCTCCCATCAGATCTGCTCTGACATTCAAAATGATATATTATTCCCTCTATCTTATTGCAGCTATCCACCACAACTTTCGACAGCAGTTTCTGATATTCTTCCGGCAATCGTGTCACTTCTGCTTCTTTTGTATATGAAGTCTGAAACACCTCATTTACCAGTGGAATCAGAAGTTTTGGCAAACGTTCCTGAATCGTTCGAAGAACATCATCAAAAATTGTACTGTTCCCCATACAGTTCCTCCTATGCAATTGTATTAGTGATATAAAAGCATGAATTTCTGATTTGCACCGTGCCAACCTGACTGGGCACAAGAAATGTACATAAGAAAGAGGTCTTTTTTGATGCCTCTATTGATATATGGTCAATGCGTTTTCACATTGACCATATATAGAAAATCTGCTTTGCTAAATTCTATCATAGATTATATTTATTTACAATCTCAATTCCTCAAAATGCACCATCATCCATCCCGTCACCTTTTTGTTTCCTTCCGTTATTCGTAAAACAGATACCCTGTATTCCTAAACCAAAAACCATCATGCACAGGACAGCTCCTGTTATACCATTCATTAATTTTATAAACTCCTCCTCACCATTAGCAAAAGAAGCAAACATCGCTGTCTGGAGTGTTAAAATGGAAACACAGGCATCTATATATCCGATTCTTCTGGTTATGGAAAGAATTGGTGATTTTCTTTTTCCTGCCTTAATCACCTGTATCGTTGACATGATAATCTTATTAAAGGTATATGTCGCCACTGCATATATCGTAATCCCGGGATAATTTTTGCCGCCCTGGGAATTAAGAAGCAAAATAACAGCTCCGGCTAATACGATTGCCATAAACACAAACAGTACACTATTCCCGCGATAAATAGAAAGTTCTCTTCTTATGCGCTCTTGTTTTTCCCTAATAGTAGCAATCTTTCTTTCCTGCCTGACAATTCCTATCCGCATAATACTTAACAGTAAATAATATGCTGATAATGTACCGAACCAAGCTGAATGGCTGATGATTCCGATTACACCATTGAATACTGCAAAGATAAGATTACTCACCATGCCGGATCCTGCAAAGAGAATGGTTCTTAACCTGTAATCGGTTGTTACTTTATTCGTATATGGATTTGCTGCAATTGCCGGTTTTATAATCTCTGTGATATCCTTTTGGGTATAAATCGTGACATAATAACAGCTTGCAGTCAATGTAATGGCTGCAAGCACATAAATAGTTATGCCAGCTAAATAGGGAAAACACGCAAATGCCGCATTTAGCAGAGCAAGTATCATACAGATAATCGTCACAACGTACAAAAGGATTCGATATCGTAAACGTAACGTTGGAATATATCTGCTAATTTTTTTCTTTATTGTTTCTTTCGTGGTTTTCATACTTTTTACTTTAAACCTTTAATAAAAGGAATCAGGCAGAGGAGAACAACGATACCAGCGATTCCAATTACAATTCCGGCAATTATATGACTCCATACCATTGTAAGGCACATACCAACACCTAACAGTAATGCTCCGACAATCCCGAGGAGTGTTGCACCTATCGCTTTCCCTGATAGCTTAATTGGTTCTTTGTTTTCCATCTTTCTCCATACAAGCGCCATAATCAGCAGTACGATTGCTCCAATCACCCCCATAATGACACCCGGTCTGAACGCATTCCACTCCGGAATTAGTGTCATGCACATGCCAAGCGCAAATAAAATACCTCCAATGGCACCTAAAATCATAGCTGTAAATGTACTCTTTTTCATTATTTCAGTCCTGCCTTTCTTCCTGCTTCTTCTCTTGTTTTCTGCTCTTTAGCAAGTCTAGCTTTCGCTTCTTCCACCGTTTCGCCTTCCTTGGTCAAATAGTTGTCTACGAACTTATCAGTCATTTTGTTAAATCCGCCAACTACACCTTCTTCGATTTTTTTGTAACCTCCGACAACACCATCCTCAATTTTTTTATAGCCGCTTGTTACGCTCTCTGCAATTTTTTCATTCACCTGCACTAATTTTGATTTTGCCATCTTTGTTAATCTCCTTTTCTTATTCGTATTTGTTTTGTTTCATTTGATGATAGGAGAATACCAGCTTTTTGTTTGAATAATGTTTTCTTTTTGTTTACGAAATGTTAAAAGAAAAAATGCATGCCAATGCGGCATGCACTTCCCTAAACTTTCTTTTAAAAATTTGTTCCGTTCCAGCCCCAGTCACTAACCGGATGATACGTCACATACACGGCAGAACCCGGAATACCAAGCTCCCTTTCATAGAGTTCACAAATCTTCGCTGTAAACTTATTGTAGTCGGATGCGGATGCATTTCCAAACAGGCTGACAGAAACATATGCCCCCTTCTCCAGCTTCTTTCCCGCCATCCAAAGGTCATAATTATCTTCCATTCCAACCATCAGATAAGACTCCGGTTTATGGAGCAGGGAAAGTGCCTGCCCAAGTTCTGTTTTTAATACTTCTTTCTTCTCCGGTGAAACCGGTACTGTAATTTTTGAATCAATAAATGGCATAATATATCCTCCCTTAAATATCTATTTTTAGTATTTCCACACCTTTG
>CAMGET010000039.1 GCA_946055175.1 uncultured Roseburia sp. | reverse complement strand
TTTATTTTTTCACCATTCTTAAGGTATACATATAGTCCCTTATTCAATAACCCGGTTGCAGCATCAATAGAATCTATATTAAAAACAGAAATATGGTAAGAGGTCGTCAGATTACTGTAAAAGATATGCTCCGGTGTTAAAAACATTCCTTTGTCTCCGGACTTATTACGAGAAGTGTCCGCCAGCCAGATTGGATACTCAAACGGTCCGATTCCTGCACCATAAACAGCTTTCGCAAAGTCAACTACCTCTGTTTCTTCCTTTGTGGCTTCTTTCATGATGACACGGCGCGCCGGATAAAAATGGTGCCGTTCCTGTTCCCCAATACCGGCTTCTGCCATTTCCTTTTTCAACTTCTGAACCAGCAGCTCACATTCATCCGATTTTATTTTTGACAGGCGTCGCTCCAGTTGTTTTAAGGCATCCGCTTTCAATTCCGGTAATATATCAGCTTCCTTTAGCCTCTCATAAGCTTCTTCTCCTTCTTCAGATGACATTTGCATCATATTTCCAAGGAGACTATCTATATAAGCCTCATCCAGCTTCTGAATCCGTTCTTTTACTTCTTTCACATACTGCGTTGCTTCTTCGCTATCATATTCCCCGGTAAAAAGACTGTCCAAAATATTCTGCAATTCATTCCTATCAGTCGCTCTGGCACTACGTAAGCGTTTTTCTATGATACGGATATCCTTTGCCGGACTTGTATTTTCTCTCTTTCCCGTTTCCTGTGAATAGTTCTTTCCCGAGGCTGTTTTTTCCCGTATGGTTGCTTTTTCTGGCACAACATTTCTATCTGCTGAATCGTTTTTCTCCGGTATATATGTTTTCTCCTGTGTGGTTGCCTCCCTGGCTCTTCTTTCCATTTTTTCAACATAAGAAGTCTTGACGACTTCACCACTTACCGGTTTATCTCCCGATGTTTTCCGCCCATCAATTCCTTGCATGACTGCTTTTTGTTCCTTCGCAGCCAAAGGTTCTTCCTTCTCTTTTCGATATTCCTCATATGCATCACGTGTAATACCCGTCATTCCAAAGAGTTTATCCCGTTCCGGTTCCTCTAAATCGGCGGCTTCAATCTCTCCATAGATTCGAAGCATCACCAATCGATTCTTATTTCTTGCACCCTCTATCTTATCCTTTAATCGTGCACCGTTATCCTGTCTTCGAAGCCACTTTGCTGATTCCAATAGTTCGCTACGGACACTTTCTGAAATCACAGAATCCACCGTAATCTGTTTTACTAATTCCGTACGCTGGCGTTCTGACAAACGTGGAAAAAGATTTAATCTGGCTTTATATTTCTCAATTTTCTCTGTTACTTCTTTTTGCTCTGTTGCCTCTGAACCGGTTTTACTGTTAACTGATTTACCATTCTGTTTCTTTTGTTTCTCGTTCTGTGCCTTATTTTCACGAACTTTTTGCTCCTTCCAAAGAGCCTCTTGTGCCTGTTCTGTCACTTTTTCCGGATAAAAGCCCTCTTCCATTTGTGCAAAAAGTTCTGAAAAATCCCGGTCAGATAGTTTCTGAAGTTCCTCTATTACTCGCTTTAATTCAGGTAATTCTAATGGTTCTATAATCCTTTTTGAGGTAGCTGTCGCAGTTTCCATACGCTGATTCACATACTCATTATAGTTATAGTTACTGACCTTATCTCCATTCTTTCCAAGCAACTCCTGATAATCAGCATAGGCAGCCGTATCTCCCATGAAATCCATAAGATAACAGTCACCGTCAATCAACAGTCGTTTTGGCCTCGGTGTATAAAAACTGCAGCAATTATGACAGGTGAATGCTCTTGCCAGACGCACCTGCCCTTCTGTGGTATCAATCACAAATTCTTTTCCAACCGGATAAACCACTGCATGCATCTTCCCACTACACTGCGGACAAAGATAACTTGTCAGGTAAAAATTATTGCCCAAACGGTTTTCATTTCGTTCTTTTACCGTAGTTTCTTCCACACCAAAATTTTCATATGTCTGCTTCCAGATTAATTTATGCCAAAGCCCCTGACTCTCTTCCTCTGGTACTTCAGGTTCCTTTTCTTTATGTTCAATAGCACACTGTACTACATCTTCATATACAATACGCATTCCCCTCTGATAAAACCAGAAATGTTCTCTCGTATAATCCGGCTCAACATCAATTTCGCCAAGGATATTTTGAAACAGCTGATTTAGCTGGTTAAAATCTTTTTCTACTTTTAAGCCCTTGATATTTCCCCATTTCCCAAAGGCATACAAAAGCATGTTGATTACATTTTTCACATAACCATTGTCCCCAATCATCACAATTGACTGGGCAGGTATCTCCAAATCAATGATATTGGTCACTACTTTTTGGCTGTCAAAATGAAAGAAAAGGGAACGAACTTCCCCCTGTAAAATCAGACAGTTATCAATTACCACAAAAAGTCCGTTCCAATTCACTTGGACATTCATGTTCTCGATTAACTTGTCAAAGGTTGCTTTTAAATCCGGTGTCGCAGTTAATACAGTCATTGGCCTCTCCCATAAATATTATTCTCTTTTAAGTATAGTACTTTTGACGGGTCTTTTCTACTAAATTATAAAATCTTTATAAATTGTTAGCACTCAATCGAAAAGAGTGCTGATTTTCTATTGACATTTCAAAATCACAGTTATATTATCTTATTTATGAGGAAAATGAAATGTTACATCACTATATAGATGAACGAAAAAGGAGTGTTATATTATGGCAGAAAAACATGGAAATCTTTCAATTAACAGCGATAACCTCTTCCCTATTATTAAGAAGTGGTTATATTCCGATCACGATATTTTCTATCGTGAATTAATCAGTAACGGCTGTGATGCAATTACAAAATTAAAAAAATTGGATATGATGGGTGAATATACGCTTCCGGCTGATTACAAACCACAGATTCAGATTATTGTAAATCCGGAAGAAAAAACCTTAAAATTCATTGATAATGGTCTTGGTATGACTGCAGAGGAAGTAGATGAATATATCAACCAGATTGCTTTTTCCGGTGCTACAGACTTCATCGAAAAATACAAAGACAAAGCCAATGATGATCAGATTATCGGTCACTTCGGTTTAGGGTTCTACTCCGCATTCATGGTTGCCGATCAGGTTACCATTGATACCCTTTCCTATAAAGAAGGCGCTACTCCTGTTCACTGGAGCTGCGATGGCGGTACTGAATTTGATATGACTGACGGCACAAAAGAAGGTGTTGGTACCGAAATTACTTTATTCTTAAATGAAGACAGTCTGGAATTTGCAAATGAATACCGCGCAAGAGAAGTTATTGAAAAATACTGCTCTTTCATGCCAACCCCAATCTTCTTGTCAAAGGCAAATGCAGAGCCGCAGTATGAAACCATTGACGCAAGTGACAAACTTGATACCGATACCGTAGTTGAAGAAATTCATGAAGAAGCAAAAACAGAAGAAAAAGAAAACGAAAATGGTGAAAAAGAAATCGTAGAGGTTTCTCCTGCCAAAGAAAAGCTTAAAATTGTAAAACGTCCTGTTCCGCTTAATGATACCAATCCTCTTTGGGCAAAAAATCCAAAAGATTGTACGGATGAAGAATACAAGGCTTTCTATCGCAAAGTATTTTTAGATTACAAAGAGCCATTATTCTGGATTCATTTAAATATGGATTATCCATTCAACTTAAAGGGTATTCTTTACTTCCCTAAGATTAATACAGAATATGATTCTATTGAAGGAACCATTAAGCTTTACAATAATCAGGTATTTATTGCTGACAACATCAAGGAAGTCATTCCGGAATTTTTAATGCTTTTAAAGGGCGTTATCGACTGTCCGGATTTACCGCTTAATGTTTCCCGTTCCGCATTGCAGAATGATGGTTTTGTGAAAAAGATTTCTGAATACATCACGAAAAAGGTTGCTGATAAGCTCATTGGTATGTGTAAAACCGAAAAAGAAAGCTATGAAAAATATTGGGATGATATTAGTCCGTTCATCAAATTCGGCTGCTTAAAAGATGGTAAATTCTGCGATAAGATGAATGACTATATCCTCTTTAAAAACTTAGACGATAAATACCTCACTCTTCCGGAATTGCTTGTAAAAGAAGAAGAGCCAAAGGCCGTAGATGCTGACGGTAATCCGATAGAAGCCGAGGAAGTAGCTGCCGATACACAGGACAAACCGGCAGAGGATGCCACAGACACTGAAGAAGAAAAAGATGACCGCAAGGTGGTATACTATGTAACAGATAAAGTATTACAGGGACAGTATATTAAACTCTTCAAAGAGCAGAATATGCAGGCTGTTATTTTAGATCACAACATTGATACCTCTTTCATCTCACAATTAGAGCAGCGAAACGAGCATTACAAATTCATGCGAATTGACGCAGACCTGACAGAATCCTTAAAGGATGAGACCTCTGAGGAAGACTTAAAAGCTGAAACCGATGCTTTAACAGAAGTATTCAAGAAGGCTCTTAACAATGACAAACTTACGATTAAGGTTGAAAAGCTCAAAAATGAGAACATCTCTTCTATCATCACTCTCTCCGAGGAAGGCAGACGTATGCAGGATATGATGAAGATGTACGCCATGAATGGTATGGGAGGCATGGATATGAACATGTTTGCCGCTGACCAGACTTTGACCTTAAATGCAAATAATGCTCTCGTAAAATACATCTTTGAAAACAAAGATTCTGAGTACGTTCCGATGTTCTGTGAACAGCTTTATGACTTGGCAGTTATCGCAAATCAGCAGTTATCTGTAGATGCCATGACAAAATTCGTGGAACGAAGTAATAAGATTATGATGTTACTTGCAAAATAACACCTCAAAATGCACAGGAGAAGTTTCTGATAAATCTTCTCTTGTGCATTTTTTTTATTGTGTTAAAATAAAAAACATACGATAAAAACGGACTTCGTCCGTAAGATGAGGCAAGTTAAGTTATGAATACCTTTCAATTTATTTTTCAGTACATCAAAAAACACCGGTTTCGATATATTGCCGGTATCATCACTTTATTTATAGTTGATTTTGTTAATATCTATATTCCAAAATATACAGGAATCATCACCGATGGGCTTACCGCCCGTACAATTGACTGGAATGGTATTGTTCACAATTTAATCTGTATCGGTCTTTTGGGATTAACTCTGGCAATCGGTCGTTTTTTCTGGCGTTTTTTCCTCTTTGGAGCCGCACGTAAAATTGAAAAAGAACTGCGGGATGATATGTTTGCTCACCTTGAAAAACTGGATGTAGAATACTACAACGAGCACAAAACCGGTGATCTTATGACCCGCTTTACCAGTGATTTAAATGCTGTACGTATGTCCATTGGTCCTGCAGTTATCAGTGCCTTTGATGCCACTGTGATGGCAGTCATGGTAATTGCTCAGATGATGATTTACGTAAATGTAAAGCTCACTCTTCTCGCAATCATTCCTATGCTTTTCATCCTGTTTGGCGAATTATATTATGGAAAAATCATTCACGCTCGTTACATTGCACGTCAGGAAGCTGTTTCTGACCTGACTGACTTTGTACAGGAAAGTTTTTCCGGAGTCCGCGTTATCAAGGCTTTTGTCCGCGAACGTGCAGAACTACGTGCTTTTGCCAAAGAAAACGCCAATACAAAGGAAAAAAACCTGGACATTGCAAGGCTTACTTCTATTATCATGCCTTTACTGGATGTCATTATCGGAGTATCCATCTTAATTACGCTCATTTATGGCGGTTACCTTGCCTTGATTGGTGACATTACGCTTGGACGCTTCGTAGCTTTCAATCAATACGTAAACATGTTAGTATGGCCAATGCTGGCCTGTGGAGATGCCATTAATATGTTCTCACAGGGTTCCGCTTCGATTGGACGAATTCAAAATGTCTTTAATCAAAAGCCGGAAATATTTGATCGCGAAGAAACAGAACCGGTCGAAAAAATCAAAGGGGATATTACTTTTTCACACCTTACCTTTATTCACCGCGGTCATAGTGAGCCTACCTTAAACGACATTAATTTACATGTGCCGGCCGGTACTACTCTTGCTATTATTGGCAGAACCGGAAATGGGAAATCCACCCTTGTAAATCTTCTGCTTCACCTGTATAACACCAAACCGGGCATGTTGTTAATTGATGGCAGAGACATTAATACCATTGAGTTAAAAACCCTGCGTGAAAACATTGCTTATGTTCCTCAGGATAATTTTCTTTTCTCAGATACGCTTAAAAGCAATATTTCCTTTGGCGTAGATGAAGAAGATATGGATGCCATTACCCGCGCGACAGAAGCCGCCTGTATCCATGACAACATTATTTCCTTTCCGGAAGGCTATGATACCATTGTCGGCGAACGAGGTGTGACTTTATCCGGTGGTCAGAAACAGCGCAGTTCCATTGCCCGCGCTCTTATGAAGGATGCTCCGATTTTGATTTTGGATGATGCACTTTCCGCAGTCGATACCGATACGGAAGAACGTATCCTTCATAACTTAAAAGAAAACCGTGCCGGGAAAACTACCATTCTTATCGCCCACCGTATTTCAACCATCCAGAACGCAGACATCATTATGGTATTGGAAGATGGCACTGCAAAGGAAATCGGTAATCACGAAAGCTTAATGGCATTAAAGGGCATCTATTATGATATGTTTGAAAAACAGCAGTTGGAAGCCGCTGTAGGGGAAAAACGTGCTGCCTTTGAAGCAGAAAGCGAGGATGGAGGTGACTTGTCATGAAACGATTACTTACATACTTAAAGCCTCATAAATGGATAATGACAGCCGCCACTGTACTTGTATTATTAATTATAGTGGTAGAATTATATCGTCCCATCATCATAGGTAATGCTATTGATAATGATATCAACGGCTATTATCATCCCTATGTTGTGTGCGAAATGAAAGATAGAGATTGCGTTCCATATCAGGATATATACCTGACCAGAGAATTTGATGCAGACGATATCAGTAAGGACGCCCCTGTTTATTACCAAATTCTGCTCTATGACAATCAGTATTATATGGCAGAGCATTTGACAGCAGCAGAATCCACACTTTTGTTGGAAGCAGATGCAAAAACGATTGAAAACTACACAAAAAATGCCACACTCCTTACCAGAGACCAGTTAAAATCCTTACGACACTTTGATTTTATGGGAATTCTGGCTGCTACCGGTTTCTATCTGCTAATGTTGCTCTTAGGCTTTCTCTTAAATGCCTTAGACACCTGGCTGTTACAGAAAATGGGGCAGGAAATTATTTACGAAATGAGGGAAGAAGTGTTTTCTCACATTCACAGCCTTTCCTTAAACTTTTTTAACAATACACCGGTCGGAAAGCTGGTAACCCGTGTTTCAAATGATACAGAAGCAGTGAATGAGCTTTTTACCACTATTTTGGTAAAGCTATTTAAAAACATCGTAAAAATTATCGGTTTTGCAGTTGTGATGCTTTCCATTAACGTGAAAATGGCATGTATGTCCTTTCTCATGCTGCCTTTCGTGACAGCGCTAACCTTCCTATTCCGCTACATGTCGCGAAAAGCCTACCAGATTACCAGAAATAAAATTACGGAGCTGAATACCTTCCTTTCCGAGCATATCTCCGGAATGAAGCTGATTCAAATTTTTGCAAGAGAAAAAGAAAAATACGAAGAATTCGAAAATAAATCCCGGGAGTTGTTCCGGGCGAACTGGCGTGAAGTGATGACCTTTGCAATTTTCAGGCCTTCCATTTATTTATTGTCTGTGATTGCAATGATGATTGTAATCGGAACCGGAAGCGCTTCTGTTTTAAACGGAAGCCTGTCTTTGGGAACTTTATTCATTTTCATCAGCTATATCAGTTCCTTCTTTGAACCGATTCAGGAACTGGCAGAACAATTTGGTACCTTACAGTCCTCTCTTGCTTCTGCGGAAAAGATTTTTTCTATTTTAGATGAAAAGCCGCAAATCGTAAGCCCTGCAAATCCGGTTCCTGTCAACATTCAGGGACGCATTGAATTTAAGCATGTATGGTTTGCTTATGAGGAAGACAATTACATTTTAAAAGATGTAAGCTTTGTAATTGAACCGGGTCAGAAGGTTGCTTTCGTTGGTGCAACCGGTGCCGGAAAGTCTACCATATTAAATTTGATTGGACGCTACTTTGATATTCAAAAAGGCGAGATTCTAATTGATGGTGTTAACATTTTAGATATTGATACCGATGTACTCCGTAGTGCCATCGGACAGGTACAGCAGGATGTATTTATTTTTACAGGTGATATCAAGAGTAATATTTCCTTAAATAACGAGAATATTTCTCTGGAAGAGGTCAAACGGGCTGCCCAGATCGCCATGTTCCGAAAGGCCTGTACCGGCACCGAAACTCAT
>CAMGET010000038.1 GCA_946055175.1 uncultured Roseburia sp. | reverse complement strand
AGCCGGCTGAAATGACAGGTAAATCTTTGTTAGTGAAATAGTTATAGATACAAAAAAGGCAACCGGGAAGGTTGCCTTTTTGTGTTTCATAGTAGTTAGCTATGCAACGGGGGATTTATATGATAAAGGTAAGAGGATAGCAAATAAATTGTTTAGTACTTTTGCTCTAAGCACATTATATTACTGGTACTAAAGTACGTCAAGTACTATTTTTATATTTTCTGAAAAAACTTATAAAAACGTTGATTTCTGAAATAGAGCGTATTATACTTTTAATGATTTGATATTACAGATGCGATTTTACAAACAGGAGGAAAACAAGATGCAGGAATTTAAACCATTCAAGGAAGGCAAAGTTCGTGAGGTATATGATAACGGAGACAGTCTGATTATAGTAGCAACAGACCGTATTTCTGCTTTTGACTATATTTTAAAGAACAAGATTACAAAGAAAGGTGCGATTCTTACACAGATGTCTAAATTCTGGTTTGATTTTACAAAGGATGTGATTCCAAACCACATGATTTCTACTGATGTAAAGGATATGCCGGAATTTTTCCAAAACGAGAGATTTGACGGAAACAGTATGCTTTGTAAAAAGCTTGAGATGCTTCCAATCGAATGCATCGTTCGCGGCTACATTACAGGTAGTGGCTGGGCTAGCTATAAAGAGAACGGAACCGTTTGCGGCATTAAGCTTCCGGAAGGCTTAGCTGAGTCAGAAAAGCTTCCTGAACCAATTTATACCCCAAGTACCAAGGCAGAACTTGGAGACCATGATGAAAATATTTCCTTCGAAAAGAGCATCGAAGTGTTAGAAAAACAGTATCCGGGAAAAGGTTTGGAGTATGCAACCAAGATTAAGGATGCAACCATTGCTATTTATAAAAAGTGCGCAGAATATGCGTTAAGCAAAGGAATCATTATTGCAGATACTAAGTTTGAATTTGGTTTAGATGAAAATGGCAACGTAGTCATCGGTGATGAGATGTTGACACCGGACAGTTCTCGTTTTTGGCCGGTAGAAGGCTATGAAAAAGGAAAAGGTCAGCCTTCCTTTGATAAACAGTACGTAAGAGACTGGTTAAAAGCAAATCCGGACAGTGATTTCTTATTACCGGAAGAAGTAGTAGATAAGACCATTGCTAAATATAAAGAGGCATATGAATTATTAACAGGAAAAGAATTTGAATAAATCCCAAGGAAACCAGGAGGTTATAATGAGTACAGACAGATATGTAAGCCCATTATCAGAACGTTATGCAAGTAAAGAAATGCAGTACATTTTTTCACCGGATATGAAGTTTAAAACCTGGAGAAAATTGTGGATTGCCCTTGCGGAAACCGAGATGGAGTTAGGCTTGTGTGAGAACGGAAAACCGGTTATCACACAGGAGCAGATAGATGAATTAAAGGCTCACGCCGAGGACATCAACTATGATGTGGCAAAGGAAAGAGAAAAACTTGTAAGACATGACGTAATGAGCCACGTATATGCCTATGGACAGCAGTGCCCGAAGGCTGCCGGTATCATTCATTTAGGAGCTACATCCTGCTACGTTGGTGATAACACCGATATTATTGTTATGCGTGAAGCATTAAAGCTTGTTCATAAAAAACTGGTAAATGTGATTGATGAGCTGGCAAAATTTGCTGATACCTATAAAAATCTTCCAACTTTGGCATTTACCCATTTTCAGCCTGCACAGCCGACTACAGTCGGAAAGCGTGCGACACTTTGGATGCAGGAATTTATCATGGATTTAGAGGATTTGGAATATGTAATGGGAAGCTTAAAACTGCTTGGTTCAAAAGGTACCACAGGTACACAGGCAAGCTTTTTAGAACTGTTTAACGGGGATCAGGAAACCATTGATAAGATTGATCCTATGATTGCGAAAAAAATGGGATTTGAAGAGTGCTATGCGGTATCCGGACAGACCTATTCCAGAAAAGTAGATACCAGAGTAGCAAATATTCTTGCCGGAATTGCAGCAAGTGCACATAAGATGTCCAATGATATTCGTTTGTTGCAGCATTTAAAGGAAGTGGAAGAACCATTTGAAAAGAATCAGATTGGCTCCTCAGCAATGGCGTATAAGCGGAATCCGATGCGTTCCGAACGTATTGCCTCTCTTTCCCGTTATGTGATGGTGGACGCCTTAAATCCGGCGATTACATCCGCTACCCAGTGGTTTGAGAGAACCTTAGATGACTCAGCAAATAAACGTTTATCCATTCCGGAAGGCTTCCTTGCAATTGACGGTATTTTAGACCTCTGCTTAAATGTAGTAGATGGTCTGGTAGTTTACGATAAAGTCATTACCAAGCATCTGATGTCAGAGCTTCCATTCATGGCAACCGAAAATATTATGATGGATGCAGTAAAGAATGGCGGTAACAGACAGGAACTTCATGAGAAAATCCGTACGCTTTCCATGGAAGCAGGAAAAAATGTCAAGGTGGAAGGAAAAGAAAACAATCTTTTAGAGCTTATTGCAGCGGATCCGTCCTTTAACCTGACGTTAGAGGAATTACAGGCAGCTATGGACCCGGCAAAATATGTGGGACGTGCACCGCTTCAGGTAGAGAAATTCCTTGCAAATGTAGTAAAACCGATTTTAGAGGCAAATAAGGATGAACTTGGTGTAAAAGCCGAAATTAATGTATAGTGAGGGTATGAAGTTTTGAAAATAAAGGTGATTGAAAAAAGCTATCAGAATGTGCTTGCAATGCCTCAGGAAAAACATCAGAAACCGACACATCAAATGGCAGCCTTAAGAGGAATTCTTAAGGCTGCTTGTTGGTTTCTGTTACAATCATCTCAGTTTAGCTATGAGAAGATTGGAATGGAAAAACTGGGGAAGAAGGAACCCTGTCTGGTTTTGATGAACCATTCCAGTTTTATTGACCTGGAAATAGCTGCCTATTTGATGGCGGACAGAGAATGGCATATTGTAACAACTTTGGATGGCTTCGTGGGAAAAGCATGGCTGATGCGGCTGCTTGGCTGTATTTCAACGAAAAAATTTATCAATGACGTGACATTGGTACGTGATATGCATTATACCGTAAAGGATTTAAATGCATCCGTTATCATGTATCCGGAAGCCAGTTACAGTTTTGACGGAACCGCAACACCACTGCCGGAAAGTCTTGGAAAGTGCCTAAAGCTTTTAAAGGTTCCGGTTGTGATGATTCGTACAGAGGGTGCCTTTTTACATGACCCCTTGTATAATTGTTTGCAGGTGCGAAAGACAAAGGTCTCTGCAACGATGAAATATTTGTTGTCACCGGAGGAAATCAAAGAAAAATCTGTCGATGAGCTGAATCAGATTTTGGCAAAGGAGTTTGATTTTGATAACTTTAAAGAACAGCAGGAAAAAGGCATTATCATTGACGAGAAGTTTCGGGCAGACGGACTTCACCGTGTCCTGTATAAATGTCCGCATTGCGGGGCGGAAGGTAAAATGCACGGCGAGGGTACCACAATTACCTGCCATGACTGTGGAAATACATATGAGTTGACGGAGGAAGGCTACTTAAAATCATTAACAGGAGAAACGTTGTATTCCCATGTTCCGGACTGGTACCGATGGGAGCGCGAATGCGTGAAAAAAGAACTGGAAGAACGCACTTATCGATTGGACATCCCGGTGGACATTTATATGCTGGTGAATACAGAATGTGTATACAAAGTAGGAGAGGGACGGCTTTTGCATACCGCAGAAGGGTTCCGTCTGACAGGATGTGAAGGGCAGATTGATTACTGTTTAAATCCGCAGGCTTCCTATAGTTTATATTCGGATTTCTTCTGGTATGAGATTGGAGATATGATTAGCATCGGAGATGAAAAAATTCAGTATTACTGTTTCCCGAAGAATGGGGAAAATGTTGCGGCAAAGACAAGGCTGGCAACGGAAGAACTGTATAAGCTAACGAAATGTACCAAATTAAAAACAAGTTGAAATGTAGCACTTCCATTCGTATAATGGAGTTAGTAAAAGATTTTTACTAAGCGGGTAACACATGGGAGGGAACACATTATGGTAGGAAATGTAATTGTAGGTCAGTCAGGAGGACCGACTTCGGTAATTAATTCAAGTTTAGCAGGTGTCTACAAGACAGCGAAGGATTTAGGTGCCCAAAAGGTATATGGTATGCGCCATGGTATTCAGGGCTTTTTAGAGAAGAATATTGTGGATATGGATGAAAAAATTAAGTCAGATTTAGACTTAGAACTTTTGAAAAGAACGCCATCTGCATTTTTAGGCTCCTGCCGTTTCAAACTGCCGGAAATTGACAGTAACAGAGAACTGTATGAACAGATTTTTGCAATTTTAGAAGAGTATGATATCAAAGCATTCTTCTATATCGGCGGCAATGACTCTATGGATACGATTATGAAGTTATCCGATTATGCAATGCTGATTCACAGCCCAATTCGTTTTATGGGAGTACCAAAGACGATTGATAATGATTTGCCGGTAACCGATCATACACCGGGATACGGAAGTGCAGCAAAATACATTGCATCCGTAACAAAGGAATTAATTCGAGATGGTCTGGTTTACGATATGAAGCTTGTGACCATTATTGAAATTATGGGACGTAATGCAGGGTGGTTAACAGGGGCTTCGGTTCTTTCCAGATGCGAGGATTGTGAAGGTGTTGACTTAATTTATATGCCGGAGATTCCTTTCGATGTGGATGCATTCAAAGAGAAAGTCGGCGAGTTATTTGAAAAGAAAAAAGGTATCGTAATTGCAGTTTCCGAAGGCATTAAGACGGCAGACGGAAAGTATGTATTTGAATTAGCCGACCACACGGAATTTGTGGATGCTTTCGGACATAAACAGTTGAGTGGTACGGCAAGATATCTGGCAGATGTGATAGGACAGGAATTTGGCTGCAAGACACGTGCGGTTGAACTGGCGACTCTTCAAAGATGCGCCGGTCATATGACATCCCGAGTAGATATTACAGAGGCTTATCAGGTAGGCGGTACTGCGGTAAAGGCTGCGTTTGAAGACGACGAGACAGGCAAGATGGTCATCTTAAAGAGAGTATCCAGTGACCCATATATCTGTACGACAGATTTATATGATGTACATAAGGTTGCGAACATTGAGAAGAAGGTTCCACTGGAATGGATTACAGAGAATGGGACAAATGTAAGTGAGGAGATGGCAAATTATATTCGCCCACTCATTCAGGCAGAATTATCTCCAATTATGATTACAGGACAGCCGAGACATATTGTTATAGATAGAGAATAAGAATGTTGTAAAGGTCAGGATTTTAAAAGAAGAAATCCTGACTTTTTCCATTTTCAGGAAGAAATGCTACTGACAAGAAATGTAGAATATGGTAAAATAGGACTAGATTATAACCTTTATATGGAGGTAGAAACTGTGGCAGAGAAGACAAGAAAAACAATTGCAATTATTATTGGAAACGCAATATCCTCATATTCCATCGAAATGATGGAAGGCTTTCAGGCATGTGCAAGAAGAGAAAATCTGAATTTGGTTTTTTTTACAGGTCCTTATCTGTCTAACTACTATAAAGATATTTTAACCGGAAGCTTTTCCTGGGATTATGAGTATCAGTTTCACACCATATACGATTATGTACATTATCTAAAACCGGATGCGATTATTGTGGCATACGGTCTTTTGTCAACTTTTAAATATGTACCGGATATTGATGAGTTTGTCAAACATTTTGAAGGAATCCCGTGTATGGTTTTGGGAGATAAGGTAAAAGACCCCAATATTCCTTCTCTGACAGGAGGCACTTATATTGGTATGCGTGCCTGCATCGAACATCTGGTGGATGTTCATGGCTATAAAAAGATTGGATTTGTTGCAGGACCGGAGCGAAATTTTGATTCAAACCAGCGTATGAAGGCATATAAGGATGTCTTAACGGAACGGGGGATTCCGGTGGAAGAATCTCTGATTGTTCATGGAAACTATACGGAGATGGTGGATGAACAAGTGGAGCAGCTGCTTGACCAAAATCCCGGAATAGAGGCGATTGCATTTGCAAATGATAATATGGCAAAAGCCGGATATCGTGTATGTGCAGCCAGAGATTTAGTAGTGGGACATGATATTGCATTTACCGGTTATGATGATTCCGATGTGGCAAAAACATTAGAACCTCCATTGGCAAGTGTAGCACATAGCAGCTTCGCATTTAGCTATTCTGCAGTACAGATGGCTCTTAAGCTTTGTAATGGAGAAAAACCGGAATCCATGGATTTAGAGCCGCAGTTCCAAAAACGGGCATCCTGTGGCTGCAAGACAAAAACAGTAAATGTAAAGCCGGGGATGACAATTGGCGAAATCAAGACGTTTGTGGAAGAACGTGCGGCTGAGGTGACAGAAGAATTATTTACTTCCCTGTCTTATGAAAAGGAAAAGGAAAAATACCGTGCACTGATGGAACTTTATTTTTCTGATATTGTGGATATGGTATTTGTGAATAAAGAAAAAGAAATTTCTTCTGAACTGTTGATTCGGTATTTGAAACGCATGTGTGAAAATCCTTTTATATCGAAACGTCTGGTTGTGGAATATATTGAGCAGGTATTGGATGAACTGGTGATATTGGCAGAGGATAAACGGACTTACATAGCCTTGATGAATATCCGTTTTGCGATGCAGCAATATATGCACGCAGAAGAAATGAACCGACTCGAGATGGCTAATATCAATTCGGAAAGAAAAAACTGGTTTATTCCTGTTTTTACAATGGACCTTATGTACAGTTCTATGGAAATGCAGGAACAGATGAAGCACATTTTAAAGCGCCTTCAGGCTATGAATATTAAAAGTGCCTATCTGCTCTTCTTCCGGAAAGAAGTCGTCCACCGTAAGGATGAAAAAATGGAATATCCGGATACGATATATCTTACTGCTTATTATGATGAACAAAAAATGGTATGTAACAGTGCGAAAGAACTCGTGCCAATCAAATGGGGAGAGGGTTTTGCAAATTTGTTACCGCAGAATCGAGCACATTCCTACATGGCATTTCCTTTATTTTCAGGGGAAGAACAATATGGCATGCTTCTTTGTGAGGCAGACAATTCGGAATACATGTTTACACTGATCTGCAGTATGCAGTTAGGCTCGCTTCGAAGGGTTATCAACTTGAATATTCGCGAACGTATCATGAAACAGGAGCTGGAAGAGAAAAATCGTATTCTAAGTGTGATATCTGCGTATGATGAGTTGAGCCAGCTACTAAACCGGCGCGGCTTTATGGAAAAGGCAATGCAAGTGATTAAAAAGCATAAAGGCAGCAAAGCATATCTCATGTTCGCAGACATTGACCACCTAAAAGAAATCAATGACAGCTTTGGTCATGCAGCGGGTGATTTTGCAATTCAGACAGCAGCTGAATATCTGCGCCACTGTATGCCGGCGGATGCAGTAATTGCGCGTATCGGCGGAGATGAATATGTTGCTTTGTTTGTCACAGAAGATGTCGAAGCGGATTGCGGTGAGATACTGACAAAACGATTGGAACGATACGCGATTGACTTTAATAAATCATGCACACAGCCGTTCTATGTAGAAATGTCAGCAGGTGTATATGAATTTAACTGCGAGAAAGATACAGACTTATCAGAGATATTAAAATATTCAGATAAGGTTTTGTATGAGCAAAAGAAGAAACGCCGTGCAACTATAAAAAAACAGGAATAATGCTTATTTCCGTTTCTCTCCGATAAGAAACGGAGCATACCGGTGAATGACACAAATGGTAATTGCTTCCAGTAAAATCATGCAGGATGCGGTAATCAGAAAATAGCCGGTTTTACCGAGTAATGGAAGGATGGATAAAGCAAGATTTCCGGCTGCATAGCAGATGCCTAAGAAACGGCAGTTCATATGCGTTACCATAATGATAAATGACTCTTTTCCAATCATGCCAAGAGGCTTTATTTCGGGAAGGGCTGCACAAAAACAAATGACGGCCAGACTACCGGACAGTGCGGCAGAAAAATAAAGCAGATAATTGTGAAATATGAGGTTATTTAAATCAACGCTTTCGTTTTTAAATGCCAGAAACAGATTCAATGCCAGAAACAGGACAGACAGCATCAGGCAGATGTGGCGTTTTATGTCTTTTACAAAAAAGAAATGATATAAGTAATAGCCAAAAGCTAAAAAGGTGGTCGCAATTCCGGTCCTGACGAAGACTGCAATAAGAAAGGCACCCAGTACGCTTAGATAGCTGTCAAAATCAGTTTCGTAATGGTAGTGATAGGTGTTAGCGGAGAACACCGTTAAAAGGCAGATGCAAAGAACTATCAGGGCACTTCCAAGGAGTGAGGTATGTTTTCTGATAAATAGAAACAGTACTTCTCCAAAGAATAATGCCGGAAGAAACCATAGTACGGAAAGACCACAAAAACTAATGGTTGAAA
>CAMGET010000037.1 GCA_946055175.1 uncultured Roseburia sp. | reverse complement strand
GTCCATATTTTACTTGTGCTGCAATCTCCTGTTCGGTCTCCTTCACCGAAACATTTTTCGCATCAATCCCAACTAACAGACTTCCAAACGGTGTATAGTAATAGGAAACATTTTTCTTATCCTTTTCAAACATCATATGTACGGAAGCAGGCCCTTTTCTGGTGACTTCCATGGCACTGTCCCAGATTTTAATGACATTCTTTGTCACCTCTTCGCTTCCTTCACTTACTTCATCGTATATAATATAATGTTTTCCGTTTTTCTTATAATAATTTCCCGATGTAATTATTTCGACTGCATCGGAATCCTCTTCGCCGGCGAACTGCAGACCGCTGATTTTTACCAATACCTCTTTTGTCACTGCCGTATTCCTCTTTCCATATAAAGTGATACCAACTATATTATCCGCTTTCTTACGATTTCGCAAGTCCCACTTTTTTACCGAAAAAAGTCAAGAATCCGCAGTCTGATTTGGTAATTTCCTTCTTTTAGCACTGCCTCATATTCTTTTTCATCCAACACTTCCCTAAGTGCCTTTTCTCCGCGTTCATCCACTACCTCATACATGCTGTTTTCAAAGCACATATTCGGATACAGCACACACCACCAATTCTCACCAGCTCCCTCACCAATCGTCACGCGAAGCGCTTCATATCTGCCTGCCGGAAAGGTATAAGCGCCATAAGTTTTCACCGGAAAATCCGTCTCCTCAAGCCTTGCACATACCGAATAGTCATATCCGTTTTCTTCTATGACCGCTGCAGCGGTCTGCTCAATCTTTGGAATCCACTCTGTGATAAACTTCTCACACTCCTCCCTGTTTTCCACCTGTGCCATCTTCTCCTGTAAAAGCCCGCCAATTGCATCTCTTACCTGAAGTTTTAATTTCTGGTCCTCTTCACTGTTACTGTTTGCCAGCACATGAAAGCGCAGCACCTTTTCTGCAATCTGTTCCTGCACTATTTTTTTTCTTCCGTAAAAACCTCCCATCACTCCCACCATCATTAGCAATATTCCTATTATGTATCCGATAATACTCTTTTTTTTCATTACAAACCTCTCTTTTTTTATTTCTAAAAATAGTATTACCGGTTTTTCCCAATTTATTCCGTCCAATTTATAGTTACATCATATACAACCTCTATCTCCTCTTCATACGCCTTTTCGTGCGTTTGATAATAGTCATACCACTCCCGCATACTGCCGCCTAACTTCTTTCTGCTGTTTGTCAAATCAATTTTCCTTTCCAATGCTGCCTTCGTTTTTTGGGTCATATATTCTGCAATTTGCTGCTTTAACCATTCTTTTGTCTCCTCTTCATTTTCACTGTAGGTCTGATACAAAATCTTACCGTCACAGCAGACAGCCACCCGGACCTGCTTTTTCACCCGGCCGCTTTTTTCTCTCTCCTTAGCAAATGTAATTTCATTTTTCGTATTCGACAGCTCCACATACTGATTTACCGCCAGCTGCAGTTCATATTTTTTCATCCGGTCCGCCACGAAAAACGACAGCAATGCTGTATCTGTCTCAAAAAGCCCCTCTGCTTCCCCTCGTTTGTATGCCTCATATGCCACCACCTCCGGTTTTTCATCCACAAGGGAAAGATACGGAATAAAAAGTGTCTCCATACAGTTCTCTTTTTCCTGATAGAGCATTCCGATGGTTGGATAGGTTTCCTTTTTGATTTCATCTGAGCGTTCTAACAATTCTTCCACATAATTACCCAACGGCTTATCCAGTTTTTCTTCGGCTTTTTCCAACGCATCTGCATCCTCCGTTGTCACCACATACGCATTTAAGGGTACACTCTTCTCCTGCTTTAACAACGTAAGCAGCCCGCTCATTTTTTCCGGCTGCTCCAAATATTTCCGTTCAATGATAATGACCTTCAAATGGTTGTAATCGACTTTTTTATTACCCGAAACAAGTGTATCAAGCCACTCCTTTGCAAACTGCTCTGTATCTGTGCTTACGGTCAATGCAACGGGAAACTCTCGGTCTTCCACCTCCGTAGGCATGCAGCCGTTTAAAAACAGGCAAAAAAGCAGCAGAACCGCCGTTCTTCCCTTTTTTCTTATTAACAGGAAACAAGGCACCAATACTGTAAATGGTATTCCCACGTACCAAAAAAAATTTTCAAAAAGCTGTGAAAAACTTTCATTCCGGTAAAAGGTATCTGCCAGTCCGTATACAGCAGCTGTTACAAGTACCGTACACCAAAAGCCGGCATTTTTACAGAAAGTTTCCCGACTACACCTTTTAAAAAGCCCCCGCAGAAGCCTTTCTCCGAAAAACAGAAGGCTGCACAAAAGTGCAAACAACGTAAAAAACCAGATTCCGAACATGATTGCATCTGTTCGTTTTAAAAAACCTCCTGTGATTTGTACGCGGCTCATCATCGTAACTGCAGGATATTCAATCGTAGAAAGTGCCCTGTCTCCAAACATTCCAAGAAGAATCAGATACAGCACGAATAGGATTGTGCCCACCAGAAAAAGTGCATTTCTTCCGCTTCGGTAAAGTTTCTCCTTATCATGCACAAACTCTGCCAAAAACGGGATCAGACACAGCGCAAAAAAACAGAGAAATACATGATAAGCACCGTTTAGGACTGCCGTCGTTTTCTCCGTAAAAACCGGAGTCCAATAATCTGCATCCACCGTCGGTAAAGCACAAAGAAACATGATAAACAGCGGAAGCAGCAGAATCCAAAACAGAATTTCATACACTCTTGCCCGGCCCTCGATTCCGACGGTTATCCCATAAAAAACTAATACAAGTATGATTCCCAGAATCAGGCGAAACTGTTTTTTCAACAATTCCTTCACCACCAGTTCTGCAAAAACTGCTGCCACTTTTCCCGCCAGAAAAAGGAAAAAAACCGCATAAAAAAGCCGTAGAATCAAGCCGGGAAAGACTCCGAAACTGCGTTCCAAATACGTCTCATAATCTCCATCCATTTTTCTTAATACTGCGCGAAGCAGCAAAAGATAAAGAAATCCGCCAAAGGTTCCAAGTACAATTCCAAAGATACCGTCTCTTCCGGCATCTTTTGCAAGTGTAGATGGTATCATAATAGCACTGTACCCCAGCAAGTCAAATGTAATCAGACGCATTGCCTGACGTTCTGATATTTGGTCATTCATTGCAAACATGTCAGTTCCCCCTTGCCTTAAATTTCAGCTTTGTTTTATCCTTTTCATTTGCATAAATCGGCCTCTTTTTTAGGAAGCGCAGTGGCAAACGCCACAGAATATCCCTTTCATCCTGGTAATCATTCAAATCCGCTCCAACAAACGGGGTCAGATACGGAATCCCAAAGCTTCTTAAGCGTGATAAATGAATTAAAATTCCAAGCAGTCCTGTTAATAATCCAAAGTACCCTAGCCATGCACTAAGTCCAATCAGTACAAATTTCAGTAATCTGAAAGCCGTGGCAAACTCTTCGTTGGGTATCGCAAAGGAACACAATGCCGTAAAGGATATGACAATCACCACAATGGGGCTTACCAGATTGGCATCGACGGCTGCCTGCCCGATAATCAGTCCTCCTACAATTCCAATCGTATTTCCCATTGCCCCGGGCAGACGTACTCCCGCTTCTCTTAGCAGTTCAAAGGAAAGCTCCATCAAAAGTACCTCCAGTACTGCCGGAAAAGGGACACCCTCTCTTGCATTCGCAAAGGACAACAATAAAGAGGTAGGAAGTATCTGCGTATGAAAATTCGTGATTGCAAGATAAAAAGCCGGAAGCGTCAGTGCAAAAAAGGAAGACACATACCGTATCAGCCTTTCAAAGCTCGCGATTTCCCAGCGATTATAATAATCATCACTGGTTTTTATAAACGAATTATAGTCCGTTGGCAGAATCAGTCCTACCGGCGAGTTATCTGACAAAACCACTGCTCTCCCCTCCAATAGTGACATTGCTGCCCGGTCTGCCCGCTCCGTGGGCTGAAACTGTGGAAAAGGCGAATACCATTTTTCCTCTGAGAGTTGTTCCAAAATACCACTGTCTAACACCCCATCTATTTCAAATCGGTTCAGCCGTCTTTCGATTTCCTCAATCAGCTCCGGTTTCACAAGTCCCTCCATGTACATGATATAAACATTCGTCTTTGATTTTTTTCCGGCTTGCATCTCACGAACCTTCACCTTTGGCGAGCGGATTCGTTTCCGAATCAGGGCTGCATTCTGCTTTATGGAATCGCACAACCCCTCATTGGAGCCTCTGACAACCTTTTCGGAATCGGCTTCAAAAATTCCCATGGAAGGATATCCGTCATCCGGAATTTTTACTGCCTCACAAAATCCATCTATAAAGAGGACCGCATCTCCGGTAAGCACGCCATCTGCCGCTTCTTCGATTTCTTTGAGAAAAGTGGCATCGGAAATTCCAAGTGCATTTTTTTCAAGGACCTCCTGTATCTCCTCTTTGCTTTTTGTATTCAAAAATTTCAGTGTTTCCCCTAATGACGAAGTTCCCATATCTACCGTCACTTCAATGTAAACCAGATATGCTTTTACATCCTTATTTTTCCCCAGCATCATCTGCTTTTTCTTAATATCCGCACAGTCCTTGTAGATTTCCTCCATAACGGCAATATTTTTATCTATCAACGATGAAATCTGTTTTTCTTCCATTCTGACACGCCTCCCATCTGTTAAGTACCCGCGTGCCATATTTACACGCATAAGAAAAAGGATAGGTTTACACCTATCCTTCTTTATTATGCATGCATGCTATGAAATTTATTCCTGTTCCTTTATCATTACCTGAACAGCTGCTGCCTGGTTTGCCACATGTGTACGCATTGCTTCTGCAATCATTCCCTTATTTTTTGACCGAAATCCCTCTACTATTTCCTTATGTTCCTTTAACAGAGTCGGGTAATTTTTTTCATCCTTTAAATACTCCACACGATAGCGATACATCTGCTCCCTTAAGTTTCCTACCATATTCACAAGCTTTGGATTGTCCGTTGCACGGTAAATGACATCGTGAAATTTCACATCTGTTTCTGCAATTCGTTTTAAATCCTTCGTGCGGGTAGAGGTCTCAAACTCATGCATGGCAGTTACTAATTCGTCCAGTTCTTCCTGAGTAATGCGCTCGCAGGCAATATTGGCAGCAAGCTCATCTAAAGCCTCTCTTACCTGCAACACATCCTGCATGTCCTTCTCCGTCATTTTGGCAACCTCCGCGCCTTTTCTAGGAATGGTTACCGCCAGCCCTTCCTGCTCTAACATACGAATGGCTTCGCGAATCGGTGTACGACTGACGCCTAGTTTTGCTGCCAACTGTAATTCCATTAAACGCTCGCCCGGCTTTAAGTCCCCTTTTAAGATTGCTTCTCTTAACGTATGAAATACAACATCTCGAAGTGGCAGATAGGCATCCATATTTAGTGTTAAATGATCTGTCATATCGTTTCTCCCTTTTCTTAACCTCTTACATTATTATAAATACTGGTCAGATAAACCTGCTTTGCCAAACCGGATGCTTTCATAGCCTCATAGGCTGCCTCTGCAGTCTTCTCATCATCGAAAAGGCCAAATACCGTCGGACCGCTTCCGCTCATCATGGCTCCTACTGCACCGTGATTTCTCATGTGCTCCTTGATATCCGCAATCACCGGATAAGCCGGAATCGTCACTGTTTCCAGCACATTTCCCATATCCGCTGCGATTTTGTACAAATCCTTTTCCTTTATATCGGCAATCAACTTTTGCATGTCCGGATGCACCGTGGTATCATTCAGTTTCAAATTCTCATATACAAACTTGGTGGATACATTAATCGCCGGTTTTGCAATCAATACCGGGCACTTTACCATCGGTGGGAGTGCAGTCAGTTTTTCTCCGATTCCTTCTGCCAAAGCCGTTCCACGCATAATGCAGTACGGCACGTCGGCTCCGATTTTTACGCCCCGCTCCTTGAGCTGTTCCGTGGTCAGTCCCAAATCAAAAATTTTATTCATACCATATAACACGGCTGCTGCATCGGTACTGCCGCCTGCCATGCCTGCAGCCACCGGAATACGCTTTTGCAGGTTCACATGAATACCATCCTTGATACCGAATTCATCACATAATAGCTTTGCCGCTTTGTAGACTAAATTATTCTCATTGGTTGGCAAAAAAGCTAAATTGGTCTCCATTGTAATCTGTCCGGAGGTATTTTTTGCAATCTCCAAACGGTCAAACAAATGAATCGTCTGCATCACCATACATACCTCGTGATACCCGTCCTCGCGCCTTCTGATTACATCCAGCCCCAGATTAATTTTTGCCAATGCCTTTACTGATATATCCTTCATGTGCACTCCAAATTGTTTTGCATGTATTTTGTATACAATATATGCTAGCATGATAAAGCCAAAAGGTCAATAACCTTTTCCTGCTAAAGTAATTTCAAATATCTTCCGATATATAGGATAGAAAGCAATTTTAATTGTGAAACCAATGGATTGGTACAGAAAGGCAGGTACTCATATGGATATGAACGCAATTAGTAACGTAACTAGTACAGCTTCTGCAGCAGCTACAACCGCTACTGTAAAAAAAGAACAGGAAGCAAAGACAGACAAAACTGCTTCGAAAGCGGAAGACCTCGGGGTTGTCTATGAGAAAAGCAAAGAAAGCAAAAGCGTTGCTTCTGCAAAGGACAACAAGGCCATTATCGCTAAATTAAAGGCTGATGCCGAGGCAAGAACCGCACAGCTAAGAAGCCTCGTTGAGCAAATGATGACCAAACAGGGTGTCACCATTGCAAACGCAAATGACATGTGGCAGTTCCTTGCAAAGGGTGATTTTACCGTTTCTGCCGATGTAAAAGCGCAGGCGCAGGCCGATATCGCAGAGGACGGTTACTGGGGTGTGGAACAGACCTCTGACCGTATCTTAGATTTCGCCAAGGCATTGGCTTCCTATGATCCGGACAAAGCAGACGAAATGTTAGAAGCTTTTAAAAAGGGATACAAACAGGCAGAAGAAGCCTGGGGCGGCGAATTACCGGAGATTTCCCAGAAGACCTATGATGCGGTTCTGGAAAAATTCGATGCATGGAAAAAAGAAGCCGCTGAAGCGGAAAGTTAATATTATAAAAAAAGCCACTATACCTAAGTTGTACTCTTTGGTATAGTGGCTTTTTTATCCTATTAACCTGTACTAAATATCTATTTCTTATACTTTTATTTTTCTAAATTCACTTTAAAAACTAATTCTATTCTGCAGCATTTCCTGCTTCCATCTCTGCAATCAGTTTCTTGATACTTGCCAGCTTCACACAGGTGACAAAAATCTCGGTAGCCGTCTTTAAATTCTCGACACTTGGATAAGACGGTGCAATACGAATGACGGTATCCTTCGGGTCCTTTCCGTAAGGGAATGGTGCACCTGCAGGTGTCATAGTTACCCCGGCTTTCTGCATTCTTGCTACCACATCCTTTGCACAGCCTTCCAGAGTCTCGTATGCGATAAAATAGCCACCCTTTGGTGTATACCAGCTGCCTACACCAAGACCGGAAAGTTCGCGCTCAAAGGTATCTGTAATCATTTCAAACTTCGGGCGTAAAATTTCTGCATGCTTTCTCATGTGCTCTGTGATACCATGAATATCCTTAAAGTAACGCACATGACGAAGCTGATTTACTTTATCATAGCCGATGGTCTGGTTCTTTAGCTGCTTTTTGATATCCTCTAAGTTGTTGGCAGAGGTTGCAATGGCTGCCACACCGGAGCCCGGGAAGGAAATCTTGCTGGTGGAGCAGAATTTATAAACCATATCCGGATTTCCGGCTCTCTTACACTCTTTTAAGATTTCAATCAGATGGTCCTGATTAATATCATATAAATGATGTACACAGTATGCGTTATCCCAATAAATACGGAAGTCCTTTGCTGCCGGTTTTAATCTGGCAAAACGGCGGACCGTCTCATCAGAATAGGTAATACCCTGTGGATTGGAATATTTCGGCACGCACCAGATTCCCTTGATTGTCTCGTCAGAGCTTACCAGCTTTTCTACCATATCCATATCAGGACCGGTCGGAAGCATTGGTACGTTAATCATCTCGATTCCGAAGTACTCGGTAATGGCAAAGTGTCTGTCATAACCCGGCACCGGGCATAAGAATTTTACTTTATCTAATTTACACCATGGAGTATTTCCCATGACGCCGTGTGTCATGGAACGGGAAATGGTATCATACATCACGTTTAAGCTGGAATTACCGTAAATAATAATATTATCCGGGTTGACCTCTATCATATCCCCTAATAATTCCTTTGCTTCCTGAATTCCGTCTAAAACGCCATAGTTACGGCAGTCGGTACCGTCATCACAGGTAAGGTCTGCGTCAGAGCCTAACACATCCATCATTCCCATGGATAAATCAAGCTGCTCCTTGCATGGCTTTCCTCTGGACATATCCCGATGTAAATCCTTTGCCTGATATTTTTTGTACTCTTCTTTCAAAATGGCTTTTTCGTCTAAGAGTTCTTCCATTGTCATTTCTTGATACGATTTCATGTTA
>CAMGET010000036.1 GCA_946055175.1 uncultured Roseburia sp. | reverse complement strand
GTTAATCAGCATTAATGGTCAGAAAATTGAGGATGTTTTTGATTACCATTATCTGATTCATGATGAATATTTGGTTGCAGTTTTTAAAAAACCAAATGGGGAAGAATGGGAATTAGAGATTGAAAAAGACTACGATGAGGATTTAGGCATCGAGTTTGAAAACGGACTAATGGATGATTATAAATCCTGCCAGAATAAGTGTATTTTCTGCTTCATTGACCAGATGCCAAAGGGTATGAGAGACACCTTATATTTTAAGGATGACGATTCAAGGTTGTCTTTTTTACAAGGAAATTATGTGACTCTGACCAATATGAAGGAAGCGGATATTGAGCGGATTATCCATTATAAGCTGGAACCGATTAATATTTCGGTTCAGACCACCAACCCTGATTTACGGTGTATGATGTTACACAATCGTTTTGCAGGAGAATCGTTGAAAAAGATTGATACGCTCTATGAAGGCGGCATCCATATGAATGGACAGATTGTCCTTTGCAAGGGTGTGAATGACAAAGAAGAGCTGGAGCGGTCTATCAGAGATTTATCGAAGTATCTTCCGCTTATGGAAAGTGTATCCGTTGTTCCGGTCGGACTTTCCAGATTCAGAGAAGGACTGTATCCATTAGAACCATTTACAAAAGAGGATGCCTTAGAGGTACTGGAAACGATTCACCGGTGGCAGAATGTATGTATGGAAAAATACGGCACGCATTTTGTACATGCCAGTGACGAGTGGTATTTATTGGCGGAAAAGCCTTTACCGGCCGAAGAAAATTACGATGGTTATATTCAGCTGGAAAATGGTGTGGGAATGCTACGGCTTTTAATCGATGAATTTGAGGAGGCATTAGCGGAGCTGTCTGCAGATTTGGCAGAAGGGAATTTACCGGAAAATTTATGCCCGGATGAAAAGGAAAAGCATCACGTGACATTGGCAACCGGAAGGCTTGCAGGACCTTTCATTGAAGAACTGGCACGAAAATGTATGGAACGGTTCCCTAATTATATAATAGATGTGATGCAGATACGCAATGATTTCTTTGGAGAACGGATTACGGTCTCAGGGCTTTTGACAGGGCAGGATTTGCTTGCTCAGCTAAAGAGCAGAGATTTGGGTGAACGTCTGCTCCTCCCCTGCAACATGCTTCGCAGCGGCGAGGAAGTTTTTTTGGATGACGTGACAGTAACAGAGCTTTCAGGGGCTTTACAAGTTCCGGTTACTATTGTAAAATCGAGCGGGCAGGATCTATTAGACGCAATGCTTGGTATTGGCTATTGATGATTGAAAAAGGAGAAGAATTATGAGCAAACCAGTCGTAGCGATTGTTGGACGTCCAAATGTTGGAAAATCCACGTTGTTTAATACACTTGCGGGGGAACGTATTTCTATTGTAAAAGATACCCCGGGTGTAACGAGAGATAGAATTTATGCAGATGTAACATGGCTCAATCATGAGTTTACCATGATTGATACAGGCGGTATTGAGCCGGACAGCAGTGACGTTATTTTATCACAGATGAGAGAACAGGCAGAAATCGCCATTGCAACGGCAGATGTTATCATCTTTTTGACAGATGTCAGACAGGGCTTACAAGATGCTGATTCTAAGGTGGCGGATATGCTGCGCCGTTCAGGTAAGCCGGTTGTTCTGGTTGTGAATAAAGTGGACAGTTTTGAAAAATTTATGCCGGATGTATATGAATTTTACAACCTGGGAATCGGAGAACCATTCCCGGTATCTTCTTCATCCATGCTCGGTTTAGGTGATATGCTCGATGAAGTCGTAAAATATTTCCCTGAATATAATCCGGAGGAAGAAAAGGATGACAGACCAAAGGTTGCAGTCATTGGAAAACCGAATGTTGGTAAGTCCTCTCTGATAAACAAATTGGCACAGGAGGATCGTGTCATCGTTTCGGATATTGCAGGTACAACCCGGGATGCCATTGATATGGACATTAAATACAACGGAAAAGAATATGTATTTATAGATACAGCAGGAATTCGTCGTAAGAATAAGATAAAAGAGGAAATTGAACGCTACAGTATTATTCGTGCAGTGTCGGCAGTAGAGCGGGCAGATGTCTGCATTATCATGATTGATGCAACAGAAGGTGTCACCGAACAGGATGCGAAGATAGCGGGAATTGCTCATGACCGCGGCAAGGGTGTCATCATTGCAGTGAATAAATGGGATGCCATCGAAAAAGATGACAAGACAATCTATAAACATACAGAAAAAATCCGTGAAGTATTAAGCTTCATGCCATATGCTGAAATCTTGTTTATTTCTGTAAAATCGGGGCAGCGAATCGGAAAGATTTTTGAGACGATTGATGCAGTCATTGAAAATAACAGTATGCGTGTGGCAACGGGTGTGTTAAATGAAATCGTTGCAGAGGCCGTTGCAATGCAGCAGCCACCGTCTGACAAGGGAAAACGTCTCCGCATTTATTATGTGACACAGGTATCGGTGAAACCGCCTACCTTTGTTATCTTTGTAAATGATAAAGAATTGATGCATTTTTCTTACACACGTTATCTTGAAAATCGTATTCGTGAAACCTTTGGATTCCGTGGTACGGCCCTTAAATTTATTATTCGTGAAAGAAAGGAAGAAAAGAAATGATAGTAGCAAGAATTATTTCACTTGTAATAGGCTACGCATTTGGCCTGTTTCAGACCGGTTATTTTTACGGAAAAAGTCAGGGAATTGATATCCGTAAGGAAGGAAGCGGAAATGCCGGAGCAACAAATTCCCTTCGTGTATTGGGAATCAAAGCCGGAGCAATTACCTTTTTCGGTGACTTAATGAAAGCGATTCTGTCAGTAGTAATCGTCTATTTCCTTTTTAGAAACAGCTATCCGGAAAGTGTAAAGGTATTAGAACTTTATGCCGGTTTCGGTTCTGTTATCGGACATAATTTTCCATTTTATCTGGGGTTTAAGGGAGGAAAAGGAATTGCCTGTACTTCCGGTATGATTCTGGCAGTATGCCCAATGGCAGCACCGGTTTGTCTGATTTTATTTATCGGAGCAGTTGCGATTAGCAGATATGTCTCGTTGGGTTCTATTTTGGTTGTAAGTGCCTATCTGATTCAGGTGATTATCTTTGGCCAGATGGGATGGCTTGGTTTGGAAAATTCTTATTTACCGGAATTTTATGTGGTTAGCGCGTGCTTTACCATTATGGCTTTGTGGAGACACAGGGCAAATGTTGTCCGCCTGTTAAACGGAACAGAGAATAAGATTGGAGTAAAAAAGAACTAGAGAGGATTTTAGAATGGCTAGGGTAGGAGTAATCGGTGCCGGAAGCTGGGGAATTGCCCTTGCAAAGGTACTTCATACGAATGGAAATCAGGTTAGTGTCTGGTCGATTGTAGAGAGTGAAATTGCAATGCTTAAGGAAAAGCATGAGCATGTAGATAAACTTCCGGGCGTGAAATTGCCGGAAGAGATGGTGTTTACAACAGATTTGTCTGATGCAATTATCGGAATGGATTATTTAATTCTGGCAGTACCTTCCGTATTTACCAGAAGCACAGCAAAATCTATGGCACCCTATGTGAAGGCAGGACAGGTGATTGTCTGCGTGGCAAAGGGAATTGAGGAGTCTACGCTTATGACACTGTCTGAAATAGTAGAAGAAGAAATCCCGGTGGCAGAGGTGGCCGTTATGTGTGGTCCAAGCCATGCGGAAGAGGTCGGACGGGGAATACCGACAACTGTAGTGGCAGGAGCTAAAAAACGAGCGATAGCAGAGGGCGTGCAGGATATTTTTATAAACGAGGTATTCCGTGTCTATACAAGCCCCGACGTGCTTGGTATGGAACTGGGAGGTTCCTTAAAAAATGTCATTGCATTAGCAGCCGGAATGCTGGATGGACTGGGCTATGGCGATAATACAAAAGCAGCACTTATCACACGAGGAATTTCTGAGATGAGCCGTCTTGCAATAAAAATGGGAGCGAAAGCAGAAACCTTAAATGGTTTGACCGGAATCGGTGATTTAATTGTAACCTGTGAAAGCAAGCACAGCCGTAACCGAAAAGCCGGAATGCTGATGGGACAGGGATATACCATGCAGCAAGCCATGGATGAAGTTAAAATGGTCGTAGAGGGTGTTTATTCAGCTAAAGCTGCAATTGCACTTGCCGGAAAGTATGAAGTGGATATGCCGATTATTGAGGCAGTAAATAAGGTATTATTCGAGAATAAATCTGTAAAAGAAGCAGCAGCAGAATTAATGATGCGTGATAGGAAGTCTGAAAACAGTGACCTTGGATGGGAAGAATAATACCTGCAACAGAAAGGAAGAGCAGAATGGAAAAAGAAACAATCCGTATAAAATATCAATCAGATGCAATTGAAAAATTAACTTATATCGAAGGGAAAAGTGACTGGATTGATTTGCGGGCAGCAGAAGATGTGGTTATGAAACAGGGAGAGTTTCATTTGATTAAACTGGGCGTGTCCATGCAGCTTCCGGCAGGTTATGAGGCAGTGATTGTGCCAAGAAGCTCTACTTATAAAAATTTTGGTATTATTCAGACCAATCACATGGGAGTTGTGGATGAAACCTATTGTGGGGACAATGATGTCTGGATGATGCCGGCGCTAGCCATGAGAGATACCGAAATTCACGTGAATGATCGTATCTGCCAGTTCCGTATCCAAAAACATCAGCCACAGATTCAGTTTGAAGAAGTTGAAGCACTCGGAAATGCTGACAGAGGCGGTATAGGAAGCACCGGAAAGCAGTAGTACCAAGGTATTAGTCAAAATACCTGAAAAGCTTATACAAATCCGTCAACTTGACGAAAGACAGAAAAACCCACCAAAATCACTGTGAGATTATACAAGAAAAAGTTTTTTTTTTGTACAGGTCACATATGGCGTTTTTGGCGGGTTTTTTGTATAGTATACATAACGTAAAAAAGTGTATTTGATTTAGGAGGTAATTTTCAAATGGCAAGTTTATCAATGAAAAACATTTGCAAAGTATATCCAAACGGCTTTGAAGCTGTTAAGGATTTCAATCTTGAAGTTGAAGATCAGGAATTTATCATCTTCGTAGGACCATCTGGTTGTGGTAAATCTACCACACTTCGTATGATTGCAGGTCTGGAAGAGATTTCTTCCGGTGAATTCTACATTGACGGAAAATTAATGAACGATGTAGAGCCAAAGGACAGAGATATCGCAATGGTATTCCAGAACTACGCTCTGTATCCTCATATGACTGTATTTGACAATATGGCATTCGGATTAAAGTTAAGAAAAGTTCCAAAGGATGAAATCAAGAGAAAAGTAGAAGAAGCTGCTAAGATTCTTGACCTTGAAAAATTATTAGATCGTAAGCCAAAGGCTTTATCAGGTGGTCAGAGACAGCGTGTTGCTATGGGACGTGCTATCGTTCGTAATCCTAAGGTATTCCTTATGGACGAACCTCTTTCAAACTTGGATGCAAAATTACGTGTTCAGATGCGTTCTGAAATTGCTTCTTTACATAACAGATTAAAAGCTACAATCATCTATGTAACACATGACCAGACAGAAGCTATGACATTAGGTACCAGAATCGTTGTATTAAAAGATGGTGTTATCATGCAGGTTGATTCTCCACAGAAATTATACAATGAGCCAAACAACTTATTCGTAGCAGGCTTCATCGGATCTCCACAGATGAACTTTGTAGATGCTGTATGTAAAGTAGAAGGCGAAAAAGTAACCTTAAGCTTTGACCAGACCTCTGTTGTTCTTCCACCGGCAAAAGCTAAGAAATTAATCGATGGCGGTTACAACGGAAAGACAGTTGTTATGGGTATCAGACCTGAAAACATCGGTGATTCTGAAATCGAGCTTGAAGCACACAAGGATGCTTCCTTCGAGACAGATGTAACCGGATACGAATTATTAGGTTCAGAAGTATTATTATACTTCACAGTTGGCGGCGCTAACATGACAGCAAAAGTTGATTCCAGAACACCGGCGCGTTTAGGCGACCACATTAAGTTAGCACTTGATCCGGAGAAGATTCACGTATTTGATAAAGAAACAGAATTGACAATTACTAACTAATTCGGTAAAATTAAATAAACTTAAAAAATAAAAACTGGGTACATCTTTGTACCCAGTTTTTCTAATGAAAAAAGGAACATGAATATGCTTTCAAATCACAAAATTCAGCTGATGCTTGAGGAAATGCGCGATATCTCAAAAACAGATATGGCAGTATACACGGAAAAAGGGAAAATGGTTGCATCCACATTTGAGCCGGAGATGGATATGGAAGATGCAGTTGTGTCTTTTGCAGAATCTATGGCGGAAAGCCAGATGCTTTCAGGTAGTTTTTTCTTTAAAATTGAAGTGGATGGTGAACTGGAATATATTTTATTAGCACATTCTTCATCGGAAGAGACTTATATGGTCGGAAAACTGGCAGCCTGTCAGTTGAGAAACATAGTGTCAGCCTACACAGAGCAGTTTGACCGCAATAATTTTATGCAGAATATTTTGCTTGGCAACATGCTCGTGGTGGATATGTATAATAAAGCACAGAAGCTGCATATCGAACAGGCAGAGCGTGTCGTGTTTGTGATTGAAATTGAAGGAAAAAAAGATACAACCGTGATGGAAACCGTGAAAAATCTTTTTGTAACAAAAACAAGAGATTTTGTCACAGAAGTAGATGAAAAAAGTGTAATCTTAGTAAAGGATTGCCGCGATTTGAAAGGAGAGGATGACTTACATTCTCTTGCAAGCATGATTGTAGATAATATGCATGCGGAAGCGATGGTGAAAGTGCGTGTCGGCTATGGAAACCGCGTGCATAATTTGCAGGATATTGCCAAATCCTATCAGGAAGCAAAAATGGCATTGGAAGTAGGCCGTATTTTCTATATGGAGAAAGAAATTGTATGCTATAGTCAGCTCGGAATCGGGCGTCTGATTTATCAGCTTCCAATGAGTTTGTGTGAGATGTTTATCAAAGAAGTATTTGCAGAAGGAGTACCGGACATTTTTGATGAGGAAACGATGGTTACGATTCAGAAATTCTTTGATAATAATTTAAATATATCAGAAACTGCGCGCCAACTTTATGTGCACCGGAATACACTGGTGTATCGTCTGGAGCGTTTGGAAAAGCTTTTGGGGTTAGATATTCGTAAGTTTGAGGATGCAATGACATTTAAAATTGCACTTATGGTTATGTCCCACATGGAATCACAGAAGAATGAGATATAATGGAAAGGTGAGGGGTAGAAAATGGCAGGAAAATCATCCTATGATGAGAGCAGTATATCGGTATTGGAGGGACTGGAAGCAGTCCGTAAAAGACCGGGTATGTATATCGGAAGTGTTTCAAGAAAAGGCTTGAATCACTTAATTTATGAAATTGTAGATAATGCGGTGGACGAGCATCTGGCCGGAGCCTGTGATACGATTTATGTCACATTAGAGGCAGATGGCTCATGTACCGTTGAAGATAATGGACGAGGTGTCCCGGTTGGGATGCATGCTAAGGGAGTGTCTGCGGCACGTCTGGTGTATACGACGCTTCATGCAGGCGGTAAGTTTGACGATTCTGCGTACAAGACCAGTGGTGGTTTACATGGTGTAGGTTCTTCCGTTGTAAATGCACTTTCTACTTATATGGATGTACAGATTAGCCGAGACGGGTATATTCATCATGACCGCTATGAAAGAGGCGTACCGACAATTGAACTTGAGAACGGGCTGTTACCGAAAATCGGTAAAACAAAAAAGACAGGAACCAGAGTTAATTTTTTACCTGACCCGGAAATTTTTGAAAAGACGCGGTTTAAGGAAGATGAAGTAAAGAGCCGTATGCATGAAACAGCATACTTAAATCCAAAGCTTACCATTATTTATGAAGACCGCCGCGGGGAAGAAGTTGAGCATATTGAGTATCATGAAGAGGAAGGAATCCGGGGATTTGTAAAGGATATCAATAAAAATCTGGAAACTCTTCATGACGTGGTTTACTTTAAAGGTATGAGTGAGGGAATTGAGGTAGAGGCTGCCTTCCAGTATACGAATGAATTTCATGAAAATATTCTGGGCTTCTGTAATAATATTTTTAATGCAGAAGGCGGTGCACATATCACCGGCTTTAAGACCATTTTTACAACGGTCATTAATAATTATGCAAGAGAACTTGGTATCTTAAAAGAGAAGGATGCAAATTTTACGGGCGCAGATGTCCGTAACGGTATGACAGCCGTTGTTTCCATTAAACATCCGGACCCGAGATTTGAAGGTCAGACAAAGACAAAACTTGACAACCAGGATGCAGCCCGTGCCACATCAAAGGTGACAGGGGATGAAATCCAACTGTTTTTTGATAAAAACTTAGAGACACTAAAAACAGTCATTTCCTGTGCGGAAAAGGCTGCAAAGATTCGTAAGACAGAAGAGAAGGCAAAAACGAATCTGCTCACGAAGCAGAAGTTTTCGTTTGATTCCAACGGAAAGCTTGCAAACTGTGAAAGCAGGGATGCCTCTATTTGTGAAATCTTAATTGTAGAGGGTGATTC
>CAMGET010000035.1 GCA_946055175.1 uncultured Roseburia sp. | reverse complement strand
TCTGAAATGGTCTGCTCCAGTGTATCGGAAAGATGATTGACATGTTCTCCAAGTTCATCGATTTCATTTTTCCTTTTTCGTTTTCTTGAAAACTTCGCCTCAAAATCCAATTGTGTCATTTTTTCCGAAATGGCACTCAATTCACGAATCGGGGTCGTAATACTTCTGGATACAAAAAATGTAATAATCGAACTGATAATTACGGCCAGCACTCCTGCAATTGCTAAAAACTGATTTGAAATCGCAGCGCTTTCGCGGATACTTTCCAACGCCGAGCGCATCAGAATCAAATTACCGTTTTGCAGAGTTCCATACAAAACAAGATATTCTGAATTTAACCGAACGTCATTCTGCCTTAATATCGTATACCGATCCTTTTCTGCAAGAATATCACTTCTTCCATTCGCGCCGAAAAGGATATTCATAAACTCCATTAAAATAACTTTATTATCATTTGCAGAAGATCGTACAATACTAGTGTCCGAATTTATAATCATAATCGTAATATTCTTGTTTGCGCATAAGTTGTCAAATGTAACATCGAATTTACTGGATGTAAGCATTCCGTCTGCACTGGCTTCATCCATGATTTGAAAGCCTTCCTGCAGAGCCTTCTGCTTATTTAATACATAATATTTTCCAATAAAGGTTGTATTCAGGAAATAGCACAGCAGAATCGTTCCTGCCACGAGCGCTACAATTATGAATACCAGTTCCCTCATCAGGGAGCCGTTTTTTGTCGTTTCATACTTTTCTTTCATTGTCTATACTATCTAATTATTCTATTTCATTCTAAGTCTATTGTCAAATCTTTTTAGTCCATTGGTACTACTTCAAATTTGTAACCTAATCCCCAGATTGTCTGGATATATCTGTTCCCTTTCTCACCCAATTTCGCCCGCAATTTTTTCACATGTGTATCAATCGTTCTGGCATCTCCAAAGTAATCATAATTCCAAACTCCGTTTAGAATTTTTTCACGGGATAATGCGATTCCCGGATTTTCCATAAAATATGTCAACAGTTCAAATTCTTTATAGCTTAATTCAATTGGCTCACCATCCACATATGCCTGATGAGCCTCTTTATTTATCAGAATACCGCCCATCTCAATCGGTCCGTCTTTTTTCTCGCCGGACGCAGTCCGCCTTAAAATAGCCTCCACCCTTGCCACTAAAATCTTTGGTGAAAACGGCTTTGCAATGTACTCATCAGCCCCGATATCAAAGCCGGTCAGTTCGTCGCTTTCCTCTGCTTTTGCTGTCAGCATAATAATCGGTACCGAAGAAGTTTCTCTTATTTCTCTGCATACCTGATAGCCATCCATTTTGGGCATCATGACATCCAAAATCACCAGTGCAATGTTTTTATCACGGTAAAAAAGATCCAATGCCTCTTCTCCATCTGCCGCCTCTATAACTTCATACTCTTTTTTTACCAAAAAATCGCGAACCAGTTTCCTGATACGGCTCTCGTCATCCACTACAAGAATTTTCAACTTATCCATATAACACTTCCTATTTATTTTCTAACTCGCGCAATGCCGCTTCTCTCTCGCTTAGCTCCTGCTCCCATGCAGAATAGCGGTTAATAATCTCCGTCTCATAATTTAAAATATTCGGATGGTTGCTGGTGGCACTGATTGCAAACATCAGCACGACACAGATTAACAATACGATATTCGCCATGAAAGACACCTGATATCGCTTCTGTAACTCCTTATCTGTCACTGCTTTTTCCGTAATTTTTTTGATTTTCTGCTTTTCCTTTTGTTTTATTTCTTTTATCTGTTCCTCTGTCGAAGGATGAACAACCGGAATCGGTCTGATATCTTCCTTTTTCACATAAGAAATGGTTGTCAGATATTCCTGTAAATCCTTTAAATAGGAAAGCCCCACCACAGTAGAAAACATATTTTCCGCAATCATTCTGTTATAGATTAAAAGCACCTGCTCCGGGTGATCCATATCTACCCGGCTGCGGATATATTTCACGCCTTCCCGTTCTTTTTTTGCCTGCTCTGCTTCTGCCTCGCTTGCAAACAGAAATCCTTCTACTTCGTATTGCTCTTTTTGTTTTTTAAACATAGCCATGTATTCCCCGCTTTATCTCATAGAAAGAAACTCTGTTCTTTCCATACTCTTTGGCCTTTTCGAGTGCTTCATCCGCACAGGAAAGAAGCGCCTGATAGGACACCCTCATTCCTTTGTTGTAAGATACTCCTATACTTAAAGTTGCATGAATATTACTTCCTTTTCCAAATCCGATTCGTGCAAACTCTTCCCGGAACTTTTCAATATGTTCCTCAATGCCTAATATATCTTCTACCTTGCTGATAAATATTGTAAATTCATCTCCGCCAAAACGTCCGCAAATGCAGTTATCCTTAAAATACGTCTTAATTTTATCTGCAAGCATACGAATCACTTCATCCCCAAGCAGATGCCCGTAGCTGTCATTCATTAATTTAAAATTATCAATATCCAAAAATACCATGGCATTGGTTGTTGCTCTGGAATATTCTAAAAGTTCCTTCTCAACCTCATGACGAAATGCTTTTTTATTCAGCAGACCTGTTGCCAAATCGCATATGCTTCTACGTTCAAACTCACGTTTTTGCTCCTCAAGTCTTTGCAGACCATCAACGTTTTCCAGATTTTCCCGCTGAAGCTGATGCAGTGCTTTTTCGTACTGCTCATGCAATACAATATATCGCATACAGGATTCTTTATAATCCTCTTCTTTTCCGTAAATCTTTTGATAGTCTGTTTCAATCAGGCCAACCCGCATTTTCAGCCGAAAAAAATCTGTATCTTTTATCTTTTCAGAAAGCAGCAATAAAATCCGCTGTGTCTCTTTTGCATATCCATACCCAAACAACAATTCGCAGACATCTGCATAAAAATCAATCTGCTCCACATACTGTTCATCCTGCTGTAAATGTTCCGTCACCTCTTCCGCCAACGCATGCACTTTTTCATACGTTCCTGCTTCCTGTGCTAAAAGGATATCCAAAATCGCTTTAGGAAGTAAAAACTCATCCTTCATCACAATCCTATAATAATTATCTACTTCTGTATAAAAACGACGCGCTTCCGAAAATTGTTCCATTCGGCAATAAAGCTGTGCAATCTGAATACTGGTATATAACAGTAATAATATATCATGACTTCTCAAATCATGTTCCGCTACTTCCTTTGCCCGTTTATAATATGACATGGCTCTGCTATATTCTTTACACCCCTGATACAACAATCCAATATTTAATAAAGAAGACACTTCACCACTGATATTCTCTATTTTTTGCGCTGCCTCTAGCGCCAGCAAATAATAATCTAATGCCGCAGTTTCATATCCGGAAAAGGAGAACAGCATTCCGAGCATGTTGTAAGCATCTGTGTCCAAGTATTGGTATTCCTCCGCTTTTTCCATGCTAAGACAAAGCGTCATCTCCTTAATGGTATCCTGATACTTTCCTAAGGCAAAAGCCTCTGCGCCTCGTCTGAAAACCGCATCCGCCATTTCCAATTTTGCTGTTTCTTTTTCCATACCCTTCTCCGTCCCGCATCTTCTTTTCCTATGCACATCTAGGTTTTAAGTCCTATACTTTATTATAGGAAAAGGCGGACACTTTTGCAATATGATTTCTGTGAAGAAAGTGTGACTATCCTGTTCTTTCTCATTTGAACAAAAAAATCAGCGTCTCGTCTGTTAACGAAAACGCTGGTTTTTATCATCGCTTTTGATTAATCGGATTAATTCCTTCTTTACGCACATTATGTGTCTGATTCTGGTTCTCCGGTTTTACCTTTTGCGTGACATTATTAAATTGATTTAAGTTTTTCTGACGCTCGACCTGTTCTTTTTCTTTCTTATTCATATCATCACCCCTTGGTGTAGGATGTGTAAATGAAGCTAAAAGTATTCCGTCTTCTATCTATCAACAAATTCTTACCGTTCGCATACCATATAGAGAAAAAATAAGAAGGAGACATTTCATATAAGTATGCCATGCATTGAATGCAAAGACGTCGATAAATGTTGTGCTGCATCAGCACTTCTCCAGTCTATTGCACTGGAAGAAGCTGCAATCGCGCACATTCTGAATGCGGAAGGAGAAAAGCTGCAAAAAGCAATCTCCATAAGCTGTGACCAGAAAGATTTGATTGAAGTTACTATAGTAGGGCTATGCTCTACATATATAAAAAATGCCCAAAAGCCAAGGTTTTCAAGCATTTTTTAAGAGTGGACCTGACGGGAATCGAACCCGTGTCCAAAAACCAATTCACTGCCCTTCTACGAGTGTAGCCTATAATTTAACATTCCCTCTGCGAACCTCCCATAGGCAGGATGCCCGCTTCAGTAGCTTCATGATACGCCCGCCGGTGCAAAGCTTAGCCGGTGTCGTTTCCTACATAGTCGAAGCCTGGGTCCTAATGTGTAGGTGCACTAGGTCAGACTGCTGCAACTAGGCAGCGTATGCTAAATTATCTTCAGCGTTTATATTTAAGTTTGGAATTTGACGCATCCCGTGCGACTCGCTTCTCCAGCTTCATGATCCCTGTCGAAACCATTACAAGCCCAAGTTATTTATCGTAACGGCTGCCGTTTTTGGCAGCCGGTACAAGCATTTCTACTTCTAACGTATCTATTCAGATACCCTCTAACCGAAATTACGGACTTTAAAGTCTCGCTCCGCTTCGCGCTTCATATCTTTTTTAGCGATATCCTGACGCTTATCGTAAAGCTTCTTTCCTTTTGCCAGAGCAATTTGGACTTTTACAAGGCTTCCCTTCAAATATACCTCAACCGGTACCAGCGTGTAACCCTGCTCTGCCAGTTTTCCTACCAGCTTACGAATCTCCGTTTTGTGCATCAGAAGTTTTTTCGGTCTGAGCGGATCCTTGTTGAAAATATTTCCTTTTTCGTATGGACTGACATGCATTCCATAGATATATACTTCGCCATTCTGAATCCGCACAAAAGCTTCCTTAATACTACATTTTCCCATTCGTATCGACTTTACTTCCGTGCCGTGCAGTTCAATGCCTGCCTCATATTTTTCTTCCAGGAAATAATCATGGTAGGCTTTCTTATTGTTTGCTATTAACTTTACAGATTCCTTCGCCATGACGCTCTCCTTTCTCAAATGCTGTGTCTTTGAACCTGACTGCTCTATGAGTATACCCCAAGTTTGCCTGCAATGCAATAAACTTCTGGTTCAATTTTTTGACAAATTTTTTATTCTTCCACAACGCAAAAATCAATGGTTCTCAATAATTTATCCGTTGCCTCAACAGACACCTTCACCTTTTGGCCAAGCTTATACCGATGATTTGTGGTTTCTCCAATCAGTTCGTAGCTTCGCTCATCATAATGATAGTAATCATCCTTTAAGGAAGTCACATGTACCAGTCCTTCAATCGTATTCGGAAGCTCCACGTAAAAGCCCCATTCAGTTACGCCTGAAATCACGCCTTCAAAACATTCTCCAATGCGTTCTGACATATATTCTACCTTTTTCAGCTTATCTGTCTCGCGCTCTGCCTCCTCTGCGCGACGTTCCGTTTTACTGGAATGGCTTGCTACATCGTCTAAAATTTTTTCGTAATGAGCAATCTTTTTTGCATCCATACGCCCGCGCAGATTATCTTTAATAATGCGATGAATCTGCAAATCCGGATAACGTCTGATAGGTGAGGTGAAATGGCAGTAATAATTCGTTGCCAGACCAAAATGTCCGGTACTTACTGTGGTATATTTTGCCTGTTTCATTGAACGAAGTGTTAAGCGGCTGATAAGTGCTTCCTCCGGAGTTCCCTCGATTTTTATCAGAAGCTTTTGTAATTCCTTCGGGTGTACTTCGTCCTGCCCGATGTGAATGGAATACCCGAAATTATTGATAAAGGTAGCAAGCTTTTTAATCTTTTCCCCGTCCGGATTATCGTGTGTACGATAAACAAACGGAAGCTCCTGCCAGAAATAATCCTGCGCTACGGTCTCATTTGCAATCAGCATAAAATCCTCAATAATCTTTGTGGCTACATTTCTGTCGTAAGGCTTGATATCAACCGGTTTTCCCTGTTCATTCAGGATTATTTTCGTCTCCGGGAAATCAAAGTCAATGGAACCTCTGCTCATACGTTTTTTTCGAAGAATTCCTGCCAGTTCCTGCATAAGTTCAAACATCGGAATAAGTTCCTCGTATTTCGCCCGTTCCGCTTCATCCTTATCCTCCAGTATTTTTTTCACACTGTTGTAGCTCATACGGCGGTCAACTTTAATCACAGTTTCAGCAATGGTATGGTCCACCACATTTCCCTTTTCATCAATCGTCATAATACAACTCAATGCCAGGCGGTTTTCCCCTGCATTAAGGGAACAAATTCCATTTGAAAGCTTATGCGGAAGCATTGGAATCACACGGTCCACCAGATAAACAGAGGTACCTCGATTTAGTGCCTCCACATCCAGCGCACTGTGTTCCTGTACATAATTCGTTACATCAGCTATATGCACACCAAGGGTATATTTTCCATTTTCCTTTGTGAGAGTAATGGCATCATCTAAGTCCTTCGCATCTTCACCATCAATTGTAACCGTCTGCCAGTCCCGCAAATCCATCCGACCGGCCATATCCGCCTCGCTCACTTCATCAGGCACTCTCTCTGCCTGCTTTAATACCTTTGCAGGAAATTCCATCGGAAGGTCGTAGCCTCTGACAATTGACATAATATCCGTGCCCGGATCATTGACATGTCCTAAGATTTCTACCACTTTTCCTTCCGGCTTTCTCCCGTTTTTACCATATTCCGTAATCTGCACGACTACTTTATGACCGCGGACTGCCCCCATGGAATGTTCCTTTGGGATAAAAATATCCTGTGTAAATCTTGGATTGTCAGGTACTGCAAAACCATAATTCTTACTTTCTTCATAATAGCAGACAAGTTGTTCCATTCCACGTTTCAAAATTTTAACAACACTACCTTCTCTGCGTTTCTCAGAAGATGCCCCCTTTGTGACGGCAACCTGCACCGTATCCAGATGCATTGCACCATTCACCTGCGCTTCCGGGATAAAAATGTCTTCATCCTCTCCGGGGACCGTCACAAATCCAAAGCCTCTCTGATGTGCAGTGAAAATTCCCGTTAAGTATTTTCCCTCTGACTTACTGTACTTTCCTTTTGCAGACACCTCAATTTTTCCATCACAAACCAGCTCGTCCAGTACTTCCTGTAACTCCCTTCGCTGTTCCTTTGGAACATTTAGCATAATCGCAATTTCTTTGATTTTCATCGGCACATAGAACTCGTCACAGATAAATTCATATATTGTTCTTTTTCGTTCTTTCAAAAGCTCCTTATCCATAAAACCTCCCCAACATGAAGATTCGTGCGCATCTCTCGCGGAGCGCTTTTCACTCTATTAGAGTGAAAAAAAGCTGCCGTAGTATCTACGACAGCTTCATTTTATGTTCTTTAGAAAATTCCCATATTCAATACTGCTGCAATAATGACGAATGCCGCTACTAAGATACGTGTAATCTTATGAAGCATGCCTTCCATAGAACGGCCTTTATTCTTGCCCCAGTATGTCTCTGCACCACCGGCAATTGCTCCAAGTCCTGCGCTCTTGCCCTGCTGCATCAAAATGATAACTGTTAAAGCGATACTTATTATAATAAATACTACTGTTAAAATCATCTTCAAAACTGCCACAATTTATACCTCCCATCGGTAAATTAATTCACAACTTTATAGAGTATAACATGAAACCCCGGACTTTTCAACTACTTTTTCTTATTTCTCATTATCCGACAATGCTTCGTCCATCATCTTTATTAATTCCAAGGTACTGCGGAAATTCTTTTTTTGATTTTTATCTGCCCAGGTAAGTTCTCCCTGCCATGTTGCATTGTCCTGTCTCATTATATTTACAATAAATGTTCCTGTTTTCTTTGATTCAGACACTTTATTTCGCCTCTTTCATCCATTTTTGTTCATTACTATCAAATTGATAATACCATAGCATGCGTTATATAAAGCGTTATATTTTCACTTATTTAGTGGCATTATCCATTAAAACCATCAGTTCCATGGCACTTCGAAACGTCTTTTTGATTTCTCTTTCAACCCAGACAACATCTCCCTGCCAACTGGCATTTGCCCGTCCCTTTACCATGATATAAAAGGTAGCACGCGTTCCGCGTTCTCCGCCAAATTCTCTGCTCTGCCACACCGGTGTTAATTCCTGCTGCACAGCCGCCTGTGCCTGTTCTTTTAAAAAACTCCTTTGTCTGGCAGTTGCCTGGGGATAATGGATACTTTCAAACAAATCATCCATCTGCCTGAGCAATTCCATAAAGCAGGTAAAATGTACCGGTTTTTTATCGTACTGATGATAAAACCGACCTGCCACTTCTCCGTTACTGCATTCATCAATACAAACATTGGCAAAACTCGGAATAGACCAATTAATCGCTAACATACTTTTCTGTCACTCCTAATTCCATACGCATTCTGCCGCATCAAAATAAATTTTCCCCTCCGTATCCTTGACCTCGGCAAGCGGTGATACGTGATACCTCAGATAATTCTTACGGCTTGGATTCTCAAATCTTTTA
>CAMGET010000034.1 GCA_946055175.1 uncultured Roseburia sp. | reverse complement strand
AACAGTCTGTATTATTGATCCCGGGGTAAAAGTAGATGAAAACTACGATGTTTACCGGGAAGGAATAGAAAATGGATATTTTGCAAAGACACCGGAAGGAGACGTGTATGTGAACGCCGTTTGGCCGGGGGATGCGGTTTATCCGGATTTTGGCAATCCTAAGGTGCGTGACTGGTGGGCCGGTAAACAGGGTTATCTGCTTGATATGGGAGTTGACGGTGTATGGAATGATATGAACGAGCCGGCAAGCTTTCATGGTGAACTTCCTGCAGATGTGGTATTTACAGACGAAGATTTGCCATCAACCCATGCTGCAATGCATAATGTTTACGGCCATAACATGGCAAAAGCAACCTATGAGGGAATCAAAAAAATAAGCGGGAAAAGACCGTTTGTGATTACAAGAGCGTGTTATGCGGGCTCCCAGAAATATACGACAGCATGGACGGGAGACAATCAGAGCCTGTGGTCGCATTTGCAGATGGCAATTCCACAGCTTTGCAATCTGGGTTTAAGCGGAATGTCATTTGTGGGAACAGATATTGGTGGATTTGGCGCGGACTGTACTCCGGAGCTGCTTTGCCGCTGGATAGAACTGGCAGTTTTCTCTCCACTGTTTCGAAATCATTCCTCTAATGGCTGCATTTATCAGGAACCATGGCAGTTTGGAAAGGAAGTAATGGATATCAATCGTAAGTTTATTAAACTTCGTTACCAGCTGCTGCCATATTTATATGATCTGTTCTTTGAAGGAGAAAAAACAGGACTTCCTGTTATGAGACCGCTCGTGTTACATTACGAGAAAGACCCGGAAGTATGGAATTTGAATGATGAATTTTTAGTGGGTGAGAATTTACTGGCGGCACCGGTGGTGACTCAGGGAGCCACACGCAGGATGGTATATCTTCCGGAGGGAATCTGGTATGGACTTTTTGACAAAAGGGAATATCAGGGTAGCCGGTATTATCTGATAGAAGCACCACTGGATACCTGCCCTGTTTTTGCAAAAGCAGGAACGATTCTGCCGGTTTACGAGGTAATGCAGTATGTTGGAGAGAGGCCTTATGATCTTTTAAAACTGGTAGTATTTCCGGGAGAAGGACGTTATGTGCACTATCAGGATAATGGGACAGATTTCCTTTACCGTGAAGGGTGCTATAATGCTTATGAGTTTGTAAGCAGGAACGGAATAATCACAACCAATATGCAAAAAAATGCTTACGAAAAAACTTATAGAGAGATTGAAGCGGTGGACTGGCACGATGCGATATGGTTTGCATAAGGTATAGCGATAGAGCAAATTAGGAGCATTACGTGGAATATCGTTATCAGCCTTATTCGTATATGCCGCAAGGTGATATGGTGAAAATGCCTTTTTATATGAGTTATCCGATGCAGAATCTTTATCTGACGGAGATGGAATATGAGAAGGACATGGACAGAATGAAAGAACTGTATCCAAGAGAAGTAAAAAGAATCCTGGAACTGGTTGAGGAAGAATGTGATAAGATGGAATATGAGGGAAGCCTCATGTTTGACGAATATCCGGACCGTTTCATGATGGAACAGATTACAGACCGGATTTACAAGAAAGCCAGGGAGGGCGAAAAACAACTGGAGACAGAGCAGGTAAGCGGCCCGCCTCCGTTTCGTCCGCCAATGGGACCAAAACCACCGGGACCACCAATGGGACCGCCACCATGGAATGGACCAAGGGATGATTTAAGAAGCCTGATTGGGGTTATACTTACAAATGAGATGTACCGCAGACGATGCAGACACAGACGATGTAACAGATGGTGGTAGAAAGAACAAAAGTATTTGCATAAATTGAAAAAAGTGAATACAATGTAGCTTATTGGAAGTTGCAAGTCTGCTTCCAATAGGCTATATTTTATGTTAGAAAGATGATAGGAGACGAAGCGATGCAAAAGGGAATTATCAAAGCAATTGTGTTATCTGTGATATTCTTTGCAGCAGTTGCCGTATTCAGTATTATGACAAATCAGGTAAATGAAGATTTGACAACTGAAATGGCGGAAGCGTCGCTGCCGATTTTGACTTTATATACTGATAATATTGAAATCAATACGTTACATGGATATACCGGGGAAATGGATGCATCATATATGCGTGATTCTATTACACCGATTCCGGAAAATCGCAGTCTGCCGATGAAGATACAGACTTATCAAAAAGTGATAGACGGTATATCTTTTGAAATTCGAAGCCTGGATGCCAGTCGGCTGATAGCAAATGCGGATGTGAATGAATATACACAGGAGAAAGGTGTAATACGGGCAAATTTAGAAATCCAGAACTTGTTGGAAGAAGGAGAAGAATACCTTCTTACCGTCTGTATAAAGAGTGGAGAGGAAAAAATTTATTATTATACCAGAATAATAGAACCGGTGCAGTGTTATGTCTCAGAATGTCTGACATTTGTGAGGGAATTTCACAATGCAACTTTTGACAGAGAAAATTCCGGTTCGCTAAGTATGTATCTGGAACGCGCTACAGCGGATAATACAACCTTGCAGTATACGACGCTGAATTCTTCACTAAAACAGATTACATGGGCGGATTTTGGCGGCGAACTTTTAAGGGAGGCAGTTCCCTCTATTAAGGAAATTACACCTACCTATAATGTCATTACTTTGGATTATGTAATGACCAGAATCGGGGAAGGCGGAATCAGCGAGTACTATAACGTTGAAGAATGCTACCGGGTACGCTACACCAAGCAACGGATGTATCTGCTCAACTTTGAACGTACAGTAAACGAAATTTTCCGCGGAGAAAATGGGACGGTGACGGCAAATGTAATTGGAATGGGAATTCGTTCTTCGGATGTTGAATTTAAAGCAAGCGATATGGGAAATATTGTAGCGTTTGTGCAGGAGGGCGAACTTTGGAGCTATGACCAGACACAGAATACACTTGTAAAGGTATTCAGTTTCCGTGGCTATGAGGGAATTGATGAACGTGAAAATTATGGTGCACATGATATCAAAATTGTCAATATAGATGAAGCGGGAAGTATCACCTATATTGTATATGGTTATATGAATCGTGGAATTCATGAAGGCAAAGTAGGAATCGCAATTTATCGTTATGACAGTCTGGCGAATACAAATGAAGAAGTTTTGTTTATTCCTTCAAATCAATCTTATGAAGTCATGAAATCGGATCTTGGCCAGCTTATGTATGTCAATGATGGCGGCATCTTCTTCCTCATGGTGGGAGACGCTGTTTATGGAGTAGATTTGGCAACCTTTGAGACAGAGAAAGTAATATGCGGGATAGAAGAAGGCGAGTTTGCGGTGTCAGAATCCAATCGTCTGTTTGCCTGGGTTGCTCCTGATAAGGAACTGGGAAGTAATACCATTACGATTATGGATCTCATGACCGAACAAAAAGAAACAGTGAAAGGGCGTGAGAGCGAGTATTTAAAGCCGCTTGGCTTCATGGAAGAAGATTTGATTTATGGTATTGCAAAGAAAGAAGATGTACAGGTAGATGTAACCGGAAATGTAATGTACCCAATGAATCAGATTAATATCGCACAGATTGTATCCCAAAATGTGGAAATTTTAAAAACCTATAAAAAGGATGGATACTACGTATCAGATATTTATATTGATGGATTTACTATTTATCTGAACCGTGTGCAGTATAATGGAAATACTTATGTAGATGCAAATCAGGATATGATTATGAATCGGGAAGGAAATACCAATGAACTAGTGACAGTTGAAAGTGTACAGGAAGGAACGAAGCAGACACAGCTGGAACTTGTATTTAAAAAGTCAGGTGGTAATGGAACACCAAAGCTTCTGACACCAAAAGAAACGATTTTGGAAGAAAAGCGAGAAGTTGCATTAGAAGAGAAACAGACGATGCAGCAGTATTATGTATATGCGAAAGGAAAGGTCCTTTTGTCTACAGATTGTGTTGCAGATGCTGTAAAACTGGCAAATGAGAATATGGGAGTAGTGGTTGATGGAAAACAACGCTATATATGGAAACGTTCCAGAAAAACGGTTCAGAGTGCATTTAAAGGTATGATAGTTGGAGATGAGGACAGAAATGCCGGAAGCATTGCACAGGGAATCAATGCAATGCTTGAGAGGGAAAATGTCAATATTAGTGTAAGTGCTCTGTTAGAGCAGGGAGAGACTCCGAAGGAAATATTAAGCAATGCGTTAAAGGAAGCGATAGTATTGGATTTATCGGGCTGCACGATAGATGAAGTGCTTTATTATATCAGCAATGGAGCTCCGGTATTTGCGCTGGAGGATACCAATGAGGCTGTTTTGCTGATTGGATATGATGCAAGTTATGTGTCAATTTATGACCCCGTAAAGAATCTTACTTATAGAAAAAATAAAGAAGATGCGGATGAAATGTTTGCGGCTGCCGGAAGTGTCTTTTTTACCTATTTGAAGTAAACTGGGAAAAAAGGATGAGAAAATATTACTAAAAAAATCACGGTATCTTACATTCCTTAGTTGAAGTTTAACAGTTTTTCGGGAAACATCTTGCAAATTGTGAATTTTTCATGTATATTTCATTAAGTAAAAATTTACAAAGGGGAACTGAATGGCATGAGCAAAAAAGAAGTCGTAATATCTAACGTTGCTGAGGAACATAGTAATCCGGTTGCTGAACTGGTTCAGGTAGCTTGTCGTTTTGATAGTGAGATTATTTTGGAAAGCAATAATCGCAGAATCAATGCCAAGAGCATTATGGGCATTATGGCATTCAATCCATCTAAGGGAATGACAGTAAATATTGAGGCTACAGGAAGCGACGAAGAAGAAGCAATCGTTGCAATGGAAAAGTTTTTAGTTTGTGAGTAACATTTTTTAGGAGGAAAATGAAGCATGGAAAAGAAAACAACAAAGACAGTTGCAAAAGAAGTAGAAAAAAAAGAAACAGTTAAGGCAGCACCTGCAAAAGCAGAGCCTGTAAAAGAAGAAGAAGTTAAGAAAGCAGCACCTGCAAAAGCAGAAGCTAAGAAACCGGCAGCAAAGAAAGCTCCGGCTAAGAAAGCAGCTGCAAAGCCTGCAGCAGAAAAGGCTGTTGCTAAGAAAGAAGTCAGCGCTTCTGTAACAGTTCAGTTTGGCGGACGCGAAGTTTCTATGGATACTGTAGTAGAGAACGTTAAGAAAGCATTTGAAGCAGAAGGTAATAAAGTATCTGCCATTAAAGAACTTCAGGTTTATGTAAAACCGGAAGAATATGCAGCATATTATGTAATTAACCAGAAATTTACTGGTAAAGTAAACTTGTTCTAAGAGCCTACATATTTATCTGAGCGATAAAGAAGTGAGTGTGAGATAGCACTCTTAAAAAAGAATCCGGCATCGTTGGTATGACGATTGCCGGATTCTTTTTTATCTCGCTATTGTATTATTCCATTTCACCGGCTTTGTATTTATTTACAAGTCGCTGAATTCTGTCATATGGATTTAATAAATCACTGATGGAAGAATCATGATTTAAAGTATCAATGATGTAAGCAATATATTTGCTCATATCGCAACTGATATAATATGGTTTGGAAAGCAGTTCGGGTGTTTGGTAGGTTAGATTCGTGGTAACAACACGATAGATAATACCATCCTCAACAGCTTTGTCGAATTTCTCTAAACCATTTGTAAAGAGACCGAAGGTTGCAACAACAAAGATACGGTTTGCTTTCCGCTTCTTCAACTCAGTTGCAACATCAATCATACTTTCTCCGGAGGAAATCATATCATCAATAATGATGACATCTTTTCCTTCTAAGTCTGTTCCTAAAAATTCGTGTGCGACAATTGGATTACGTCCGTCAACGATACGGCTGTAATCACGACGTTTATAGAACATGCCCATGTTTACTCCAAGAACGGTAGCAAGGTATACGGCACGATTGGTACCGCCTTCATCCGGACTGATAATCATGAGATGATCGCTGTCAAGTTTTAAGTCTTTTACATTTCGCAAGATGCCTTTGATAAACTGGTATGCCGGCTGTACGGTTTCAAAGCCTTTTAACGGAATTGCATTCTGTACACGCGGATCGTGCGCATCAAAGGTAATAATATTATCTACACCCATAGCAGTCAATTCTTGTAAAGCAATCGCACAATCTAAAGATTCACGAGAGGTACGCTTATGCTGACGGCTTTCATACAAGAAAGGAATGATAGCGGTAATACGTTTTGCTTTTCCGCCTGCTGCGGCAATGACACGTTTTAAGTCTGCATAATGGTCATCCGGAGACATGTGATTGAGATGTCCCGATACGGAATAGGTAATGCTGTGATTTGTTACATCTACCATGAGATATAAGTCATATCCACGAACGGAGTCTTTAATCATTGCTTTGGCTTCTCCGGTACCGAAACGCGGTACAGAGGTGGAAATAAGATAAGAATCACGGCGGTAATCTTTGAAAGCGGCATCATTCTGATGCTCATGCTCTCTTGTTTCACGCCAGGAAACAAGGTACTTGTCAACTTTATCACCGAGTTCTTTGCAGCTCTGCAATGGAATCAGGCCGAGCGTACCATGTGGAATGGTGTCTAAAATTCTTTCATCGTTAGGCATTGGGTGGGTTCCTCCATAAATATATATTAATGTATCCGTTTTTTCATACGGATATCATCGCCAAACATTTTGATAATCGTGTAGCAACTGGAAATACGGGAAAGTACACGCTCGGAATAGATATCAGCGATTTGTCCCATATTTAAGTTTGTTGATATAATTGTTGACTTCTTTCGTAAAATTCTTTCATTGAGACACAAAAATAATTGTGAAGTAGTAAAAGAATTGGCAAGTTCCGTGCCCAGGTCATCAATAATCAGCAAATCACAATCAAAAATATTTTGATGTGCGTCCATTGCCTTATTATCTTTGTCAAAAATCCCCTTACTCAATATATCAAATAATTGAAAAGCCGTAAAGTAGATTACTGAATATCCCTGATCTAATAATTCTTTCGCGATACAATTGGAAAGAAAGGTTTTCCCGGTCCCGGTATCGCCATAAAAGTATAAATTAGAAAAACTGCTGTCAAAATTTTGGATAAAACTCTGACAGGTGTTATAGGCAGCCTTTGCAGTTTCTAAAGAAGTAAGACCTGTAGTGGGATTGACTTCTATATCAGAGTAGTAATCAAAGGAAAAATTAGTAAAATTCTCTGTAGCCAGAATATCTTTCAGATTAGACTGAGTATAAATCATATCAATCGCCTGCTGTGTAAAACAGTGGCAGCGTCTGCCATCTACATAGCCGGTATCCTTACAGTCAGGACAACTGTAAATAGGAGACAGATAATCCGCAGAATAACCAAGCTTTTCTAAAATCTGAGCTTTTTTGGTGCGAAGTACGGCAAGCTGCTGCTTTAAGTTATCTATTGCTGCAGCATCACCATCAAAAAGTTTTCTTGCCGAATTTACGGAATATTCTGCTATGGAATGGTCAATTTTCAAAAGCTCCGGAGAACGCCTATAAGCTTCCTTTGTACGAGCTTCTAAAATATCTTTATTCCTCAGCTGCTTTGCATCATAGCTGCGAAGAATTTCATCATATTGCATATTTGTTAAGGCCATAGTTGCACTTCCTTTTCTTTCCTAGTGAACAGAAGTCGTCAATAACATTTTTTCAAGCTGGTCATAATCGTAAGAGCGCTGATCAAAGTTATTGAATTTATTCTTATTCGCTGTCCTTGAAACCGTTGTGGCTGCTTTTTGGCGTTTCTGGTGTGCGCTGTCAGCTTTTGCAACATCTTCTAACGTAGAAACCCCATTGGACTTCCAGTTGCTTAAGATGCGGTCTGCATACTCAAAGCTTGGCTCGTGAATCGCCTGAATCGTTTTTTCACAGGCGGTCTGAATAAGCTGGATAGAAAAGCCGTAATCATTTTTCCATTTATCAATATAGGCAGTCTCAGAAGATGCGAGATTGCGGCCGGTAATGCCCATCGCTTTCATCACAGTATGATAACTCTGATTAAACTGACCATTCATAAGCTTGGCTTCTTCTACGGTGCGACAATTGTTTTCTGCCCAGGCAAGAGCGACTTTTTCTATGTAACGGATACTGGAATGACCTTTCGATACACAATATTCGATAAGATATTCAATCAGTTCCGGTGAAAATTTCAATTCATCAAACCAGTAAATAATGGCATTTAGATCAGAGACGGTTAATGTTCGACCAAGATACTGCTCGGCAATAAATAAAAGCTCTTCTACAGATTCCTGTTCACGGAACTTTTTTAACTCATCCGGAGAATAGGATTTCTTTTTGGGGGTGTCAGAAACAGTTGATGCAGCCTTCGGTACTTCTACAACGGCAGTTGTAGCAGCAACCGGTGCTACAGGTCCCTTAGATTGAGCATCTAAAAGCTGGATGCCGGTAAGATTTTCATCACCATCATATTCTAAATGAAGAAGCTGCATGCGCTCCCAGTAATTTAACGCACGTTTGATATCTTTTTCCGTATGTTCGAACTTGTCTGCAATTTCTGAAATAGAAAACTTCGCATCAGAAGAATTCAGCTGGCGTAATAAATACAAATAAATTTTAACAAACTCGCCATTGGCATCAGACATATATTCATCAATAAAAATATTAGAAACGCTCGTAGCGGAAACCTGCTTATCACTATATAAGTTTATCTTTGCCATAAACCATCATACCTTTCCATAATCTGTTCCAAATTATATCACAGGATTTTTGAAAAGAGAAGAAG
>CAMGET010000033.1 GCA_946055175.1 uncultured Roseburia sp. | reverse complement strand
AAAAAAATCGTCATTGAACGAAAAAAGGAGTACTTTCAGGCAGCAAAATACACCGAGAAGCAGGTGTTTCACGATAACGTAGAGCAGAAAGACCTTGAGCAATATTTATTGGAAACGGTTGCGGATGCGTACTTGCAGGTGAATGCGTGGGACACCGAAAAAGAGCATATTCTGTTGTTATCAAAAAAAGGCAAAATTACCTATAAAACAAAAAAATCACCTCACATCGGGCAGGACAAAACGATGCAGGTACCGGAAGGAAAAGCACAGACCGCTGATTTTTCATATGAAGACCACAACCGCCAAAAGAATTATATTTTAAAAGAAGGCCAGGTCATTCCACCATTAGTGGATATGGGGGTATTTACCAAAGAGGGAAAAGTAGTCAAATCCATGTACGATAAATTCCGGCAGATTAACCGTTTCATCGAAATGATTGACGACGGTATCAGAGATTATCAAAAGGATGAAATCCACATCATCGATTTCGGCTGTGGAAAGTCCTATCTGACTTTCATCATGTATTACTATTTTACGGAAGTGCGTCACATGAAGGCGCAGATGCTGGGACTGGATTTAAAGGCAGATGTAATAAAAAAATGCAACGAAACCGCAGAAAATATGGCTATGAGAATCTGCACTTTGAGTTGGGCGATATCAATGGCTTTAAAGCACCCTTTGATGTGGATATGGTTGTCACCCTGCATGCCTGCGACACGGCTACCGATTTTGCACTTTTTAATGCAGTCTGCTGGAATGCTAAGATGATTTTTTCGGTTCCGTGCTGTCAGCATGAGTTAAATAAGCAGATGCAGACGGATGACTTGTCGCTTTTGACCAGATATGGTATTGTAAAAGAGCGTTTCGCAGCGCTTACAACGGATGCCATCCGTGCGAACCTGTTGGAGTGCTGCGGTTATAAAACACAGCTTTTGGAATTTGTGGATTTTGCCCACACACCAAAAAATATTTTGATTCGTGCCATCCGTAAACCGGTTGTTCCGACAGCCGTTAAGAAAAAATATCTTACGGAAGTGGAAAAAGTCATGGAAGAATTCCACGTAACGCCAACTTTATATACACTTTTGAAAGAAAGTGGTAAGATATAAAAAAACAGAGGTAAGAGAAATGGAAAGTGAAATTTTTGCACAGTTCCCGGACAGAGAAACATTTGATGCCTATTGGAATGAAAACTATGTTCCGGTGACTTATGAAGATGTAAAGGAAGCCTTCGAGGATTTTGTGACTTCGGCAGCAGGACACATTTTTTTGTCTGATTATGAAGAAAATGGCTGTATATCGAAGGCTGATTTTAAGGAAAACTTATCACAGGAAGCACAGTTTACGTTTCAGGACGGGCTGACGGAAGTGTTTTATGACAAAAATCCGGAACTTTATGAGACTGCGTTTGCAATTTTCGAAGAATCCCAGATGAATGGTGGGAAGGGTGGAGACATCGCCCGAATTTACGGAGAAACCTATCAGCAGCTGTATCAGGAATTTTTAGACAGACTGTTTGATGAAAAGCTTGCAAAATAAATGGAGAACATATGGCAACATTAGGAATTCCGGCAAATACCATTGCGGTTTTGCAGAAATACAATTTTAATTTTCAGAAAAAATTCGGACAAAATTTCTTGATTGATACCCATGTACTGGATAAGATTATAGAAGAGTCTCATATTACAAAGGATGACTTTGTTTTAGAAATCGGTCCCGGAATCGGAACCATGACACAGTATCTTTGTGAGAATGCAAGAGAAGTGGCTGCGGTGGAAATCGACAAAAACCTAATTCCGATTCTTGCGGATACATTAAGTGCATATGATAACGTGGAGGTTATCAACGAGGATATTTTAAAGGTGGATATTAACCGCCTGGCGCAGGAAAAAAACGGAGGCAGACCGATAAAGGTTGTTGCTAATCTGCCATATTATATTACGACGCCCATTATCATGGGCTTATTTGAAAGTCATGTGCCGATTGACAGCATTACAATTATGGTGCAAAAAGAGGTGGCAGACCGCATGCAGGTGGGACCGGGAACCAAGGATTATGGCGCATTATCTCTGGCGGTGCAGTATTATGCAAAACCGGAAATTGTGGCAAATGTTCCGCCAAACTGTTTTATGCCTAGACCGAATGTGGGAAGTGCCGTTATTCGACTGACCAGACATAGTGCTCCACCGGTGCAGGTAGAGAATGAAAAATTGATGTTCCGATTGATTCGTGCATCCTTTAATCAGCGCAGAAAAACACTGGCAAACGGACTTGGCAATGCACCGGACATTCCGCTTTCAAAGACAGAAATACAGGAAAGCATTGAAGAACTGGGTGTTCCGGCAACAATTCGCGGTGAGACACTGACCTTAGAAGAATTTGCGAAACTAAGTAATATAGTAGGGAAAAAGCTTGCCGATAAAAAAGAAAGATAAAGTAAGGGAGATATTATCATGGAAGAAATGAATCAAAACAACGAAGAAGAAGTAACAGAACAGCGTCCAAGTACAAAGTATGGAAGAACTGCTTACCAGCAGCAGATGCAGGAGGAGCAGGATAGCACGGAGCAGAATCCGTATCAGGGAAATCCGTATCAGGAAAATCCATATCAGGGAAATCCATACCAGGGAAATCCATACCAACAGAATCCGTATCAGCAGTATACGCCGTATGAAGAGCCAAAAAAAGAGGCTAAGAACATCTTTGCAAATGTTGCAATGGCACTGGTTGGTGCATCATCGGTTATCACATTTATCCTCTTTGTACTGACCAGCAATAGCTATGCTTATGCAGAGAGACTCGAAGATTTATTTACCATAGTGGAACAGTTGGTGATGACACCGGGCTATATGGTACTCTCTTATCTGAGTGATGTTATATTCTGGGTAACGGTTGTATTTCTAGTACTTGATATTGTGCAGCTATCGAAAGCAAATTGTAAAATTACGGGAGCTATTTTATTTGCAATTTTCCTACGCCCGGCATACTTTATCTGGAGAGCACATCTTTTGAAGAAAAAGAAGACCGTGCCAATCATTTTTACTGTATGTTGCTATTTGATTTCATTTGCAGGAGTATGCGTTGTGTTTGCCAAGGCAATGGAGATGGCAATGAGAATCGTTTATTAAAAATCTGAATGGAAAACCTTCGTGTCACATATAATGTGAAGACACGGAGGTTTTTTTATGCGTAGAAAGAGAAAAAAAACATTAGAAGAAAAAGTAAATATATTTCTAATTTTATTGATTTTCCTTTGTGTACTGCCGGTTTTTCTTACTACTTTCATGGGACGACTTCGAATCGAAGACTTACTTATGAACAGGCCGGGAAGTAAAATTGCAGAAGTGGAAGCAAAGCTGCCTCTTATTGTGGCAAAGGAAATCAGCATTCAGATGCCGGAGGAATGTATTAAGGCACAGAGTGTAATTGCAAGAACAAATCTGATGGCGGCAAGGGAAGCGGGAGAAGAAGAACCGCAGGGATTTGAAGTGGAAGAACTGCAGACACTCTGGGGGAGCGAATATGCAGCCTGTTATGAAAAACTTTCGGCACTCATAAAAGAGACGGAGGGAGAAACGCTACAGTACAAGGACAAGTACATCTATGCAGCCTATCATCAGACAAGTGCCGGAAATACAAGAGACATGGGGGAATATTACAAGAGTAATGTGATGCCCTACTTAAGCAGTGCCGCCTGCCATGAAGACACTACTGCGGAAGGCTATCTGAATGTTTTTTTCTGGACAGAAGAAGACTTTTTAAAACAGATGAAGTTACTATTCTCGGAAGAAGAACTGCAAAATAGTTCAGATGTAACGATAACAGCGAGAGATTCGGCGGGATATGTACTGGAAGTCCTGGTGGGACAAACTGTTTATGATGGGGAGACTTTTCGAAAGAGACTGAATCTTCCTTCGGCCTGCTTGGAATTAACATTGCTTGACGGTGATGTGCGGATTGTAACCTTAGGTCAGGGACACGGGTTCGGGCTAAGCCAGAGTATGGCAAAGCATCTGGCGGAAGCAGGATACAGTTATAAGGAAATTTTAACATACTTTTATAAAGGAGTCACAATCAAAGAATAAATACATAAAAACCGGAAACACTATAGTCATAAAAAACTATGGAAGGTGAAGGTTATGAGAAGAAACAAGGTATTCGATTTTTGGTTCAGAAAACAGTATATCATTGCCGGCGCCCTTGTACTTTTTGCGGCATTTGGAATGACGGCTTTATATAGCCACAATCAGGAAAAAGAGCGGGAAAGACTGGAACAGGAGCTGTCGGAGATTGCTAATCAGGGAAGTGAAGTGGCAGAAAAACAGGAGGAAGCAGAACATGCATCTTCCGTTGTACCACCCAAAAATAACGGGGCGGTGGACAGAAAGGTAGAGGAACTGATTCCATCCGTAGAGGAAAAGGCTGTGATAGAACCATCCGATGAAATTGCCGGAGAAATTATTGAAGAACCGGAAGTGTTAGCAGAGGCGCCTGCAAAAAGTGTTACGTCAAATACACCGAGCCTGCATTTCCCAAAAGAGGAGGGAATGATTTGGCCTCTGGAAGGAAATGTCATCATGAATTATAGCATGGATGCAACCATCTACTATGCAACCTTAGACCAATACAAGTATAATCCTGCAATTATTATTGCCGGTGATGTAAACAGTAAGGTGTATGCAGTGGCGCAAGGAAAAATTACAGACATTTCTCAGAATGAAGTGACAGGAACGACAGTAACTGTAGATTTGGGAGACGGCTATCAGGCAATTTATGGCCAGCTAAAGGAACTGAATTTCGAAGAGGGCGATTATCTGGAACCGGGACATGTCATCGGTTATGTAAGTGAGCCGACAAAGTATTTCTCTGTTGAGGGTAGCAATCTGTATTTTGAATTACAAAAGGATGGGGAACCGGTAGACCCAATCGCATATTTTGAGTAAAACCATGTGGCGCCTTTTCCTTGAAACCATGGAACATCTACGTTATAATGAAGGGCGGAGAAGTAGACCGGCAACAGGAAAAGGAGGCCGCAAACATGGTAAATGATTGGATTGAGGGTGTCTTAAAGAATCGCGGAGTGGATGCAGAGCTTACACTAGGATATTGCAGACAGATTGAAAAATACGCGAAAGAGAAGGACAATAAGACACTGTTAGGATTTGCATATTATTACTGTGGCGAGACCCATTATGGCTTAAATGATGGGGAAAACCTGTTTAAATATATCACCAGAGCGATTGGTTACCTTGATGAGACCGGTCAATGGGAATTACTGGCGAGATCCTATAATCTGATGGCAATTACTGCTGCAAACAGAGGAAATGTAGCTGTTGCCATGGATTATTATCTGACCGGCTTAAATTACTGCAAAAAATGTGGAATTCCCGATATTCAGAATATGATTCACCTAAATCTGGGAACACTGTACTTAAATAATGGGCAGTATAAGGAGGCACAGCCATATTTTAAAAAGGGCTATGAATATACCAGTGCGCATAAAGAAGCCGAAGACTATAGGACACTTCTGACCTGTATTTATATCGGGATTGGGCGTTGCTGCTTATTGGCGGGGAAAAATGAGGAAGCAGGGAACTATTGCAACCTGTTGGATGAAGAGTGCGTACCTTACTTAGATAATATTGAAATGCTTTGTGTGTTGTGCTTTAAAGCATATTATTATCATCGGATGGAAAGGGTTGCGGCAAGAGATGCATGTATCGAGGAAATTAACAACCGGGTAAATGAAGACTTTGTTGTTATGGATAACTTCGATGATTTGTATGACGTATGTCGATTGCTACTGGAAATAAAAAGAGATGATGTTTTATGGAAAATTCTTACGATTTTAGAGGATTTGACAAAACGGGCCAGGATTGTAAACCTGCAGAGAAAAATCATTTCTCTAAAGATTAAGTATTATCGTTCCATCGGAGAAAATGCGGGCTTTTTACAGGCAGCAGGATTGCATTATGAGCTTACGGAAATCATGGAGCGTGAAAACCGTTACATGATGGTAAGCATTATGAATATTCGAAATTCACTGGAGCGTGCCAATGAACAGCGCCGTATGGTGGAAGAAGCGAATGAACGCCTTGTCCGTAAATCTGAAACGGACCAGCTGACAGGGCTTCCTAACAGATACCGCCTGAATGAATATTCCGAAAAAGTGTTTGAGCGCTGCAGAAAGAGCGGGATTTCACTGGCAATGGAGATTTTGGATATTGATTACTTCAAGCAGTACAATGACAATTACGGACATCAGGCCGGTGATAAGTGCATTGCGGCGATTGCAGACGAACTGAAACGGATGCAGAATGAGCATATTTTCTGTGCACGCTATGGTGGGGATGAATTCATCGTTATTTATGAGGATATGCCAAAGGACAAGGTTAGACAGGCGGCAGAAAAACTGCGCCAAAACATTATGGATTTGCAGATAGAGCACCGCTACTCTATGGCTTTGCCGGTTGTCACGATTACACAGGGTATCTGCTTTGACATACCGACAGCAGACAGTAAAAGCTGGGATTATCTGCATACGGCAGATGCAATGCTATACCGCGTGAAGAAGCAGTGCAGAAACAATATATGTATGGGGAACCTGAATTCAGAAAATATTTGGATGTCAGAGACAGTCACACAATCGGAGGATGCGAATACAATATAGTAAAATTCGCAATCGATGCTTCACATTTTTACCGAAGAGAAGAAGCCAACGATTGAAATCCCTCCTATTATGTAAAATACTTTTATCGATTGCTTTTTATAACAAAATGGCCGCTTTCGCTAAGAAAGCTGCCTTACATAACACAGAAATGAGGAAATATGGAAACAGTAAGATTTGACGAATTAAATTTATACCCACAGGTACTGCGCGCAATTAAGGAAATGGGCTTTGAGGAGGCAACCCCAATCCAAAGCAGAGCGATACCTGCGGTGATGTCAGGTGCCGATGTGATAGGACAAGCACAGACAGGAACCGGAAAAACTGCATCTTTTGGGATTCCTGTGTTGCACAAGGTAGATGTAAACAGTAAAAAAACACAGGTACTTATTTTATCCCCAACGAGAGAATTGGCAATTCAGGTGTGCGAAGAAATCCGCAAACTTGCAAAATATATGCACGGAATTAAGGTGTTGCCGGTCTACGGTGGGCAGGATATCACCAGACAGATTAAGGCTTTAAAAGGCGGTGCCCAGATTATTATCGGTACACCGGGGCGCGTGATGGACCATCTCCGCAGAAAAACCATTCGCTGTGATGCTGTGAATACTATCGTACTTGATGAAGCAGATGAGATGCTAAACATGGGCTTTCGAGAGGACATTGAGACGATTTTGGAATATATTCCGCAGGAAGGACGACAGACAGTCCTTTTTTCGGCGACCATGCCAAAGCCAATTTTAGATATCACCAAAAAATATCAGCATGATGCAGTGAACATTAAGGTGGTAAAAAAGGAACTAACCGTTCCAAGTATCGAGCAGTACTATTATGATGTAAAACGGAAGGACAAGACGGAGGTTTTGACCCGCTTGCTAGATTATTACAATCCTAAGCTTTCCCTGGTTTTTTGCAATACGAAAAAAATGGTGGACGAGCTGACGGATGCTTTAAAAGACCGCGGCTATCTGGCAGAGGGGTTGCATGGTGATATGAAACAGGTGCAGCGTGACCGTGTGATGAAGGCATTCCGAAGCGGTCGTGTTGAGATTTTGATTGCTACAGATGTGGCTGCCAGAGGAATCGATGTGGATGACGTGGAAGCGGTATTTAACTATGACATTCCACAGGATGACGAGTATTATGTACACCGTATCGGACGAACCGGACGGGCAGGCAGAACCGGACGTGCCTTTACTTTTATCAAGGGGAAGGAAGTTTATAAGCTCAAAGACATCATGCGTTACTGTAAAACGAAGATTCTTGCAATGCCGATTCCGTCTACGGATGATGTGGCGCAGATTAAAGCAGAAAAAGTAATGGAAGAAATTGCAGGTATCATCGAAAATGAAAACTTAAAAGATATGATAGAAATCATTGAGCGTCAGATAAATGAGGCAGATTACACAGCAATGGATATTGCTGCGGCTTTCTTGAAGCAGGCCTTAGGCCAGGTGAATCTATCAAATGATGAGGATAAGGAAGAAGACTGGGGCGATACCGGTGCAGAAGAGGGCATGGTGCGTCTTTTTATCAATGTGGGCAAGAAAGATCACTTGAAGCCAAGCAATATTTTGGGCATGATTGCCGGCGAATCCAAGATTCCGGGCAAGGTAGTAGGTGCCATTGATATGTATGACAAATATACCTTCGTAGAAGTACCAAGAGAATATGGAAGAACCGTGTTAGAAGCCATGAAAAATGCGAAGATTAAGGGACGTTCTGTAAGTATTGAGCCGGCAAATCAGAAATAAACTTCATCAAATCTTAATATTTTCCCATCTTTTTACTTCATAAAGATTCCGATACAATAATAACATACTCATAAACGTGCACACGCCGCGGGCTTAAGCCTGCGGCATAATCTATGAGACAGAAAGAGGTTAACCATGTATAACATACTAGTATGCGATGATGAAAAGGACATCGTTTCTGCACTGAAAATATACCTGACTGCAGACGGCTATCAGGTTTTTGAGGCTTATAACGGAAAGGAAGCATTGAATATTATTCGGACGCAGGAGATTCATCTGGTGTTAATGGATATCATGATGCCGGAGATGAACGGTATTACTGCCATGACACGAATCCGTGAAATCAGTAATGTTCCGGTGATTCTGCTGACCGCTAAAAGCGAAGATACGGATAAGATATTAGGGCTTACGGTGGGAGCGGATGACTATGTGACAAAGCCATTTAATCTGGTGGAGCTTCAGGCTCGTGTGAAGTCACAACTGAGGCGCTATATGC
>CAMGET010000032.1 GCA_946055175.1 uncultured Roseburia sp. | reverse complement strand
CAGAGATTCTTCAGGAAGCAAGAAGCCAGAGAAAGCGGGTGCCGGTTATTTCGGATCATACGGAAGCGGAAGCCGGATTAAATGGAATGAGCCGGTCGGAAATCGAAGAGACCGTATGGGCGATTGCACAGGCAGAGATTATTGAAAATGACCTGGATGCCAGGATACAGGCTGTGCGTGTGTATGGAAGCCGAACAAGGGATGGGTTATATCATGAGGATTCTGATGTGGATGTGGTAATTGCTTATGAGGGAACTGTCCGTGAGGATGAGTTGTTTTCCGTATTGAATGAAGCTGGGTATAAGACTGGTAATATGAAAGTGGATATGAAACCGATCAGACTGGATAAGACTGGTACGTTAGAAGATTTTCTTGAAAAATCTGAACGGTATCTGGATGAAAAAACGGAGCGGATGAAAGCCAGTGGGGAGTACAAGCCATTGGCGAAAGTAGAAGAGCTGGAGGAGTCAAACTACAATATGATTGATAACATTCTGAATAATATGCCTCCGAAGAAAGAGCCGTATCTGGAATACTATGCTGCGGAATGTGATGAATACCATAGTCTTGGCAAAATATATAAGAGTACAAATCTGGATGAGATACTTGCAAAATACCAGGAAATCATTGATGACCCAACGTTAAGTTACTATGGAAACGGCATGGGCATTATTTACCGTGACCCGAATGATATTTTTTATGATGAGGCAGAGGTATCTCTGATCAGCCGGAAAACGATCCGGGGAGACAACCTGGATGATGTGGCATTTCTGGCAGCACTTCCAATGGTACATGAAGCACTGGAAAAGATTGTAGAGGCGTTCCCTGATTTTCGGTATTATCCTCCAAAAGAATTGGATGTTCATTATTATCCGGAGAAAATGAATGCGGATGAACTGGCTGCAGCACTGGATCAATTAGCGGAAGACTTTGACCATTATGATTATCATGATAACTTTAGCCCGGAGGAAGATATGGTGGAAACTGTCGCATTAGAATTAAGATGTGGCTATGCCCATAGGTACATTCCGTTTTTGAAAGATATTATAGATGAGGAATGCGAAGAGTCTCCACGGGCAGAAGAACTTCTGGAGAAACTGAAAGCCTATCAGCCAGAGATACCGGAGACAGCAGTACCGGTTGTCCGCATCAATTTCTGTGAGGATAAGGAAATGAACATTTCCGGTTTTCAGAAGCTTGGAACTCTGGATGAAACTACAGCCAAAATGGATAAAGAGCTGGCTTCAAAAGCGGACCCTAAGACGGGAATGCCGGAGAAAACTGTACAGATGTATTTTACAATTTACTACCCGGATCGTGACCAGATGCAGGAATTAAAAGGAAAAATCAATATCGGAGATGGAAACGGCGGTATTGTGAGCCAGTTGAAGAACCAGAATGAGATGAAACTGAACGATGAAAGCTGGATGAATTACCAAAAGGGTAAGGGCGAGGAGTCCTTTCAGGCATATATGGCGGATCTTACAGATATGCAGGAGCATGTGCTGCCGTATTTGCAGAGTTTTTGCAGTCTGGAAGAAAGAGCACATGAAAAAGTAGAGGGACCAGTTAAATCATCTGTAACAGGAGAAAAGAAGTTACCTGAAAGAGCAGCGTCCGATAAGGGTGCCCTAAAACAGAGCTCCCTTTTAGAGAACAAAAAAACAAATAGGAATAAGGAAAGAAAATCTATTCATGAGCGATTGAAAATCAATAAGGAGATCATTGCCAAACAGCAGGGAAAAGATAGCAAAGAGAAAGGGGTTGAGCTTGCGTAGAGAATTTCATCCAAATGGGAAACAGTAGCAAAAATGAATAACACAAATGTCCTGTAGCTAGCCGTAAAGATATGGTTAGCTTCAGGAATCTTGCACTTCTGTAATGTGCCATTACCTCAAGTATCATTGAGAATACAATTTATCTACTAGATATGCCTTTCTGCAAATATTTTCTTTGCGGTATAAATGGCATTTAAAACTTTGGGAAAACCGGTGTAAGGAATACACTGGATAAATGTCTCGATGATTTTTTCGGGAGAAAGTCCAACGTTAAGGGATCCATTGATATGTACTTCTAACTGTGGTTCACAACCTCCGGTGGTCAGTAAACTTGTAATTGTTATCATTTCACGTTCCTGCATACTAAGTTCAGGCCGTGTATAGACGTCTCCGAAAGCAAATTCTATAATGTATTTTCCTACATCCGGGGCAATATCTTGTAACGATTGTATGACATTTTCACCTCCGATACCATCAATCTCTTTAAGTGTCTCAGACCCCAGTTCAAAACGTGTGTTGCTCATTGCATTTACCTCCTGTAAGTTTTATAATTTGAGCATATGACTTAAACCATGGTTTAAGTCAAGAACAATTTGAGGTGATTTTAAAAATGTTAATTGGCGAGATTTCTGAAAAAACGAACCTGCCTGAAAGCACGTTACGGTATTATGAGAAAAAAGGATTAATCAAAGTAGCAAGAGACAGTGGTGGCAGGCGTGAATATGAGGAGAATGATATTGAATGGATTAAGTTTATCCGACGATTAAAAGAGACAGGTATGCATCTCAGAGATATTCAGAAATATTCTGAACTTCGGTATTGTGGAAAAAGTACAATGCCGCAGCGGATGAAAATATTGGAAGTACATAGAAAGTATGTGTTAGAACAGCAACAAAAATGGAATGAGTATTTACAGAATCTGGATGATAAAATTGAGTTTTACAGACAAGCCATAAATGAACAGCCAGAAGGTAACGATTGATTTCTATATTTCTGACACGATAACAGCAGTGTATGCAATATTGTCCGGAGTTTGTTATAATGCTTCTGGCTATGTATGAAATAAGTGGAAAACAGAATATTGATTGGAGAATATCAGATGGCAAATAAAAGGAAATTGAATAAAGAAGAACGAAAACGCCGCCGTCTTCAAAAAGGGAAACAGTGGCTGCTTACTTATCAGGGCACACCGAAGCACATGGTAAAACATTACAGGGAAAGGTTCCATGTGGATTCTATGACAGCAGTAAAGGATTTACAGGAACTGGGCGTTAATTATACGCAGGAACAATTGGATAATATAAAACGGGCAGAGGATGAACGATTAAAACAAAGGCGATTAGAGAAAGAAAAAAAGAAACGTGAAAAGTATGAAGCTATATATGAGGATTGTGATGATCGGTTTGCATTTATTGCCGGGTATACGTCTGGAGGAGTGCCTTATGGTACTACTTGGGAAGAAATAGGAATTGATCCGGAACTCCCGTTTGAAGAAAAGGTTGAGCGTCTGGTTGAAGGCAGTTATTCTTTTACAGAAGAGGAAGAAACTAACTGGGATGATGAGATGCCGGAAATGCTGGTACTTCCGGGTTTATTTAGTGTCTGTCAGGTGGAGGATTATTCGCAGGTTGATCTGGATGCGGAGTATTGTTTTATAGGGAAAACCGATGAGGAAAAATCTCTGGTATGCCGTACAGGGGATGTACCGGATAATACGATACAGCAGAGTGACGGCTGGAGAGCGTTTCGCATAAAGGGAGTATTGGATTTTTCTCTGATTGGTATTTTAGCGGAAATATCTGGAGCATTGGCCAGATATGAGGTCGGACTATTTGCAATTTCTACATTTAATACGGATTATATTTTGGTAAAAGATAAAGATTACAAACGTGCTGTAAAGGCATTAACTTCAGAAGCATATCGGATTATTGAAATGGAATAAGAGATAAACGTTTGGAATTTTACTTACGAGAAATGAGGCTTTTGCCAGATCAATCTTGCAATCCGCAGATCAGGGCGGATCAGCGAGATTGCCCGCATCGTTTTTCTTGACAAAGTCATAGATGGAGTCTTTGGGAACATTCATGGAAAGACCGCTTAAGTCACCAATCGACAATGAATGCTTCTCTGTCTGTATTTCATTTTTCCGAAGCTGAGCAGTAATTCGTGCAAGAAGTTCTTTGATATCAAAGGGTTTGGTCATATAGTTAGCTGCACCAGATCCGTTTTCTTTTGTGTTAGGAGATACAGCACTTCCTCTTGCTGCAACTGTCGCAAAGCGGACTTATATTTACTTTCTTTGATAATTCTGTTTTTACCTTGTTTTAAGCTCAATAAATTCACCTTCGGCAACACGAAAAGACACGTTGTTTAAACTGGGATGTCCTGCTTTTCCATAGATTTTTGTTACTTCTTTTGCTTCCAATAATGTACCCATAGCAAATCTCCTTTTCATTTTGATATCCACATTCTACTCTTGTGAATGAAAAAGCAAATGAGTAAATCAAGCATTTTTTTGCGTGATTTGCTCATTTAAAAGAAAGCACAGGTTACTATTATTGATAATGTATCTTTCTGTTGAAAGGAAATCTAATGGATTACGGGATTACTATTATTTATTTATAAAGGAAAGAATATCTTGAATGTACATCCACCACCTAAAGTATCAGATAATTCAATCTTTCCTTTGTGCATTTCAACCAATTCTTTTGCAATACTTAATCCTAAACCATAATGTTCCTTTTGAGTTCTTGATTTATCAGCACAGAAAAATCGATCAAATATAAAGGGTTTATCTTTATCTGCAATTCCTGTCCCATGATCTTTGATAGAAAATACTAACATGTTTTTAAATATAGTAGCGTCTAAAGATATTTCAGATTTTGGAAGAGAATAATTTATGGCATTATCGATGAAAATACTCAAAATCTGATTGAGGCGGTCAATATCTGCGTTCAAAGTAGGATACAACTCATCAGAGGTATTTAGTTTGAACTGAATACCTTTTTTCCGACAGATAGGTTCGTATTTTTCATAAGTATTAATCAAAAGTGTATCCACATCTATATTGGTATTATTCAAAGTCCAGGTGTTTGCATCTACGGAAGAAAGTAAGAGTAAATCCTGTACTAATTTGGACATTCGCAAACACTCTGAGTCAATAACTTCAGTATGTTGTTTTGATTCAGGTGAAAGAGTAGTATCGTTACCAATACATTCTGCAGATGCCAAGATAACAGCCAAGGGAGCTTTTAGCTCATGAGATGCTGATGCAATAAATTCTTTCTGGCTTTGTAAAGTCTGCTCTGTCGGCTTGATTGCTTTGTTAATCAAAAATCTTACGAGGAACAGGATTGCTATAAAAACAAGCAGCCATACAATAAGATAAAAGGATAAATGTTCTTTTAAAAAAGTAAAAGAACTGGTAGATTCCTTGATTGCATAAAGCTCAAGAGTATCCATATTCTTAGTGATGACAGTTGCCTGTATTCCATAATAGCTATGCCTGTCAGGAGCTGAAAACGAGAATATTCCGCTTTGTGAGCTATGGGTATTATCTAGTAAATCTGTGGATGTTTTATTCAGTTCTTGTTCAAATAATGTGATAAGGGTATTGGTGTCTGTATTGCTATGATTGGTATTTACAGGAATAAATGCATTCTGGTTGTTTTTTAATAGTAATGTAAAGTCATAAGTTTGCCCAGTCAATGTCAAGTCCCCGGCAGCATCGTCTGTATTTTCAAGTTGGAAAACTAAATATGTGATCATGCGTGTAAAGAAATACATCTCATTTTCTTTTTTGGATTGGATGCTTTCATGTATAAACAGGCAGAATACGACTGTAAAAATGCTCATGACAGAGCAGATAAACAGAAGTGTCAGGCGTTTTTGGAGCTTTTTAATCATGCTTTACCTCCAAACTATATCCGGAACCATAAACAGAATTGATACAGCAGTTGCTGTTTAAGCACTTTAGTCTTTTTCGTAAAAAATAGATGTAATTGTCTACATTTCCCGGTTCTACTTCATCATTTGTATTCCACACTTTCTGTAGTAGCTGTTCCCTTGAAAAAATAGTACCGGGCGAAGATAAAAAAATCCGTATCAGGTGAAATTCCTTTGGCGTAAGCAAAAGAGAATTATGGTTGCACGATAATTGGTGACTGGCGAGATTTAAGGATAAATCATCAATTTCAAGGGTTATGTTTTCCTTTATCTGAGGTGGACGTCTTACCAATGCCCGGACACGGGCGGAAAGCTCTTTGATATGAAAGGGCTTAATAAGGTAATCGTCTGCACCATTGTCAAGACCTTCAATCTTATCATTCAATTCAGACATTCCGGTAATGATGATGACAGGAATCTGAATGTTTTTCTGTCGCATGGCTTTGATAATGGATAGACCATCAATAATAGGGAGCATACGGTCAATGATTGCCAGATCATAATCATTGTCGGGATCTACTGCATACAGAAATGCTTCATCTCCGGCATTGCAGGTATCAACAATATATCCTTCTTTTGTAAGTTGTTCTTTTATGGTCATACACAACTGGGTATCATCTTCTATTAACAATATTTTCATAGGATTCACTCCAATCATTCGTTTTCCTTATAGTAATTATACCAATAAAATCTCTAAAAATCTTCTAAAAGAAAGTGATAAATTCTTTAAGATTTCCAAGATTTTTAGAAAAGTTTTTTGCTATCGTTATCACATGGCAAGTGAGCCAAATAAAATCAAAGTGGAGCAAACAAGGAGGATTCAAAATGAAAAACTATTTTGGTAAAAAAGTGTTAGGATTAGCGGGTTTCAGTATGGCAGTCATGCTGGGCTGCACTGCCTGTGCCGATTGGCAGACAGGTAAAACGGATGGCGATGTAAACCAAAGTGTGAATATGGAAAATGTAAATCAGAGTGTAAATGTTGGAAAGGAAACAGGAGATACACAGGAAAACCAAGAGATAAACCAATATGTAAATTCAGAAGATTCGGATAAATCAGATTCGAATTTCTTTCGGGAAGCAGATTTGCAGGGAAGTGTTGTGGAGTTTTCCGATAGTGGATTTGAAATGTCTGTTGCAGTGACTACAAAAGAAGGCGACGGAGAGGTAATGGTAGAGGCAGCTCCGGGTGCAGAAAAGGAAGAAGACTTAGTGACAGTTACTTATGCTTCCGATGTTACTTTTGAAATTATTACAATGGACATGGCGAGTCTTACAGAAATATCCAGAGAGGGTACGGATAAAGAGAGTATCAAAAAGCAGACAAGTGTACTGATATTTGGAAGCAGTCAGGACACTTATCATTGGACTGCTGATAAAGTGATGATTGTGAGATGGAAGTAAGGTGGAGGTTATGAATTTTGTGAAGCGGGCAATGTGTTATGTCCGCAGGAAATCAGGAAAGTCAGTATTATTGTTTTTCCTTTTTCTTGTTGCGGACATTACCATACTAGGAACATTAGCTATTTTAGATACCTCATCAGGTATCAATGATGAGATACGCAGGCAGACAAATGCCAAAGTTGTGATAGAAAATCTGGAAGTAAACAGAAGTCTTACAGAGCAGGATTATCGAAAACTATTGGATATAGCCAGTATAAACAGTATGAACCGTATGGCAAAGTGTATTTTGTATCCAAATGGTTTTGCACCGATTACAGGAGCTGATGAGAACGAAATAGGACAGGTGTGTCTGATTGGTTTTGATGATATGGAAAAGGATAGTCCATTTACGGAAAATGTATGCCGGCTTGTGGCAGGTGAATTTGCAAAGGATGAAAATGAAATTGTCATCAATCAGCATCTTGCGGAACAGAATCAGATTGAAATTGGAGATGAGCTCTGCTTTATTTCAGAAAATGAGAATGGAAGTGCAAGAGTAACGGGTTTTTATCTGACCGGAAACGAAAGAAAGCAGACAGAAAATGTTTTGACGATAAACCGCATTGAAAATCAGATATATACCAATCTTTCTTTTGCTGTTGAAATGGGAGCAGAAAGGTATGAAAAAATCATTGCGTATGTGAATAATCCGGAGCAGCTATCCGAAACAGCAGATGTGATTGGAAACACTCTTGGAGAGGGACTCGGTATCAGTACACAAGATACCATGTATCAGAAAATGAAATTTTCTATTATGCAGATAGAACGGGTAACAAAGCTTGTTTTCGGCTTAACGGTGATGACCAGTATCTTTGTGGTAGGAATGCTTTTGTGTATGTGGATGAGAAACCGCAAAGTGGAAATTGCGGTATTTATAAGTCTTGGTATACCAAAATTAGAAGTGTTTTTGCAGATGATGACAGAGATTGTTTGTATCTACTCCTTAAGCTGTATGATGTCAGCAGGAGTATTTCGTGCAATAATACCATTTTTGTCAGAACTCATGGGAGGTATGGATGGGGTTCGTATGAATCTTGTATTTTCCATGCGGAATGTATGGAAAGTATGGGGAATAGGAGTAATCGTTTTAATACTGATTACTTTAATTGTTATGCTGCCATGCCTTACAAAGAAAATAAAAGATACTTTATCAGAAATGGAGGGATAGGAATGAATGTATTTCAACTTGGAATCCGTTCTGTTGTCAGAAAGCCTGTAAAAAGTATGTTATTATTATTGATTGTGTTTGTGTCAGCGAGTTTTATTTATGCAGGTTTTGCCTGTCAAAATGCCAGCATACAGACACAAAATGAAGGAAAACAGGCGATTGGCGGGAGCTTTCGGCTAGAGGAAAATGAAGCAAACCGAAAAGCTAGAATTGAAGTGTTGTCTGCAAAGATTGGGGAGAATGTCAATGGAAGTCTGGACGGATATCATAAGGAACAGTTACCAAGTGGAGAGTGGATGGTGTGGACAGATAATTCTTTTGAAACACTCACATATGGGGATATTATTAAAATATCAGAAGTGGACGGCGTTTCTGATTATAATATTACTACTGCCAATACGGTTGTAAATCCAGTTAATTTCCAGAGAATTGAAGATAAGGACGTAGACCAGAGTTCTGACCAGTTAGGTGTTTCCCTGCGCGGTAATTTGCAGATGAAATATGATTTTGATGTGCAAAATGGAAATATTGTGGTAAACGATGGTCGTATGATGAACCGGGAAGATAAGGATGTCTGTGTGATTTCCAGAGAACTTGCAGAATTGAACGGGCTGAAAGTAGGAGACAGACTGGAGTTTAATAATTGGAAAGAAAGGGAAACTTCT
>CAMGET010000031.1 GCA_946055175.1 uncultured Roseburia sp. | reverse complement strand
AAGTACATACAGATCAGAACGGCAATTCTGAATTTGTAATAGCTGGACTGCTGCCCCTTGGAAAAGAGAATGCGATTTCTACAGAGGACTTAGTAAAGCTCACCGGGTGCAGCTCGGCTAGGGAGCTTCAGCAGTATATAGCACGGGAGCGAAAAACCGGAGCATTAATATGTTCATCCACCACGGGAGGGTATTTCTATCCGGAGAGCAGAAGGGAAATAGCGGAGTTTCGCAGATCATTGAAGAGCAGGGCGGAAAATACATTGGTGGCCATAGAGAGTGCAGAGAAAGCGCTGAACTCTCCAGAGTGGCAGCAGGATGATGAAAACAGCGGAGGACTTGAATAAAATGACATTACAAGAAGCACTTACACATTTCAAAGTAGAACGCCAAAATTCTAATAATTCATATCAATGTAAATGTCCGGTACATAAAGATAAGAAAGCAAGTTTAACCATAACGGGTAAAAATGGGAAAGTGTTGATCCATTGTCATGCCGGGTGTGAAACAAAAGATATTTTGGATGCGGTTGGTTTATCATTTGCCGATATTGGAAGTGACCGCCGGGAAGATGGTTGGCGTGAAAAGCTTGAACGTGAAAAGGGAAAGCGTATTGAAGCGATTTATGATTATAAGTCAGAAGATGGAAAATATTTATATTCTAAAGTACGATTTGAAGGAAAATATATTAGATATATTACAATTGATCGTATTAATAATGAATATAAGGAAAGAAAAGAAGGTCCTGGAACGCTATACCGTTTGCCGGAATTAGTGAAGGCGATAAAATTCGGATATCCGGTTTATATCGTGGAAGGGGAAAAGGATGTTGAAACGCTTAGGAAATTAGGATACACAGCGACAACGGCGGGAAGCGCAGAGGACTGGAGGAGAGAATACGCTGCATTTTTTACGGGTGCGAAGGTTGTAATTCTACCAGATCACGATGATCCGGGGATTCGGTTAAAGGATCAGATTGTAAAAGATTTAAGAAATTACGCTCATTCGGTTAGATGGACTTTCACATCAAATGAAAAGAAAGGTGATGTCACGGACTACTTAACAAAGGAAGGACATACAAAAGACGACTTAAAACAGTTGGTGGAAGCATCGGAAAACATAGGAGCGCCGTGGCTGTATTTGGCCGGCAAGGAACCCAATCAAACATTACGAGTGAATGGAGGATTGCTTGCGGAGAGTATCAGCAAGGGACTTTCTTACTTAATTGTAAGACGTCCGGACGAAGAAAAAGACGATTTCTACGTTTATGAGCACGGTGTATATGTAAAGTGTAATCGTAATAAAGTAAAATCAATCATTCTCAGGTATATTCCAATGAGTCTTGCAAGTGATAATCTGGTCAATAATGTGTACAACCTTTTATTATGCCAGGAACGGAATATCTGTAGTTTTAATGATCTGGATGCAGACGAAAAATATATCAATCTGAAGAATGGACTTTATAATCTTAAAACAAAGACTCTGGAGCCGCACACACCTAAGCTTTATAGTACGATACAGATCGCATGTGAATATTCTCCAGGCAATAACAATATGCCTACATTTCGGCGTTACATGGATGATTTGTGCAGGGATGAAGAGGGCAATGTAGACGGAGAAAAAATGGCGATTCTTCAAGAATATGGAGGAATGCTGCTTTCAAATATACATGTCTACAGAGCAAAACTTTGTTTGGTGTTATGGTCTTTATTGGGAAATACTGGAAAAACGCAGTTTATTAATTTGATATCGGAATTATTAGGAAATGAGAACACGGTTAACATTCCGATTCAGAACATGAACGAAGAATCGAAATTTGCATTGGGAAGCATCGTTGGAAAACGACTGATAAATGTTGGTGATCAAACCAGTAATGAAATTAAAGACAGCTCTATTTTCAAACAGCTTACTGGAGGGGATTTCATTAAGTGCGAGAAAAAAGGGAAGCAGCCGTTTAATTATCGTTTCACTGGTGGAATAATAATCGCTTGTAACAATCTTCCAATGTTTACGGATGATAAAGGCGGTCATTTATTCGAAAGATTGTGTATAGTGCCATGTACGAACACTATTGATCAGGACCGGCGCGACAGTCTTTTGCTAGATAAAATGCTTAAGGAAAGAAACGCTATATTCAATTGGTTTTTAGAAGGTATTCATAGACTTATCGAGAATAATTTTAAACTCTCACGATCAGTTTCGTGTGATATGGCGCGCAGCGAGTACAGAGACAAGCTTGATACGGTGTATCGTTTTATATCTGAATTTTTCATCGTTACCGGAAACAAGAACGATATGGTTTCAAAACCTAAATTCGAAAGTGAATATATTAAATGGTGCAATGAAAATGGGTTCAAGAGCGTAAATAAACAAAACATCAAGGACCGAATGGAAGCGAACGGATGTCCTGCAGGAAAAGGAAATCTGGACGGGAAACGCGGTGTTATGGTGTACCGTAATTTAAAATATCGTGATACAGATTTTGTTAACGTCACACCGGAAGAACATGAGCAGTTAAAAATTCCATTTTAATTAAGGCGGATACTTAGCGGAAGGAAAACGGAGATTTTTTAAGGCAAAACGGATAGCCAAATCCTTTAATAATAAGGGATACGGAGAAGCGGAGATTTTTTTAACAGAAAAAAACAATAAGTAGTAAAAATAGTATTATATATTATATGTTACGAGAACTGGAAAAAAACCTCCGCCGCATTGCCAGTGCCTAAAAACGCGTAAATACGGGCTTTTAGGCAAAAAAATGGTATTCTCAATTCATCCGCTGGAATCTCCGCAAGTATATTTGATGTAACGTGTGAAAGGAAAGCTATGAAAGTAAATATATTGGTAGATTATAAAGAAAATGGCATTGATAAAAACGAAGTACATATTGTGTGGTTCGCAGAAAATGAGACTGCTGCCGCCGCGGCGTTATTGAAGTCTCTTGAGTGTAAAGGGTATGATGTGCAGTCTATGATCGCTGTGGACGGAGATTATACGCTTGCAGAGCTGCATGACATGGCGAATTATGGAGTTGGCTTTGAACTGAATAAGTGCCGGCTGCTGTATATGTCACATGAATGTATGGAATATATTGACAGAGTTAAGCGTGATCCGGAAGAAGCGAGAAAGCTTCAGAAGGAAATCGGGCGAAGAAAAGAAAGCCGGAAGGGGCAGCAGTCCGGTTATTGATAACATAATGTATGCAATAACTCGATTAATGTATACAATAACTCGATTAATGTATGCAATAACTCGATTGATGCATACAAAAAAAAGAACCCGCCACAATTGGTCGAGCCCTTCCCTAAATACCTGATAAATTCATTATATGGGAGGGTTCGAACAATGTCAATAAATGCTGATTCAAAACGTAACGGACCCGGGTTGAAGCCCGAGGGAACCACGGAGATTGTAACGAATGAGCAGTTGGTTGCGCTGATCAGAGCGGGAGAAAATGAAGCCGATAATATGCTGAAGCTATGGAACCAGAACAAAGGCTTTGTGTTCAAGATGGCAAAGAAGTATTCCGGTTATGCTGAAATGGACGATCTGATGCAGGAGGGATATCTGGGACTATCCGAAGCGGTAAGATGTTACGATGTTGAAAGGAGTATTCCGTTTATCAACTATGCTGCACTTTGGATCAGACAAGCGATGCAAAGATACATTGATAATTCAAGTAATGTGGTTCGTATCCCAGTATATTTAGGTGATCTGGTAAAGAGGTACAAGAAGTTGAAGAATGAATACTTTAAATACTATGGAATGAAGCCGACAGACCGCGAATTGAGCGCATTTTTAGGTGTAAGTGAAGAGAAACTTGAGGATATAAAGAAAAGTGCCAGAATGGGGCAAATTCGAAGCCTGAGCGAGCCCTTGGGAGAAGAGGAAGATTATACACTTGCAGACACGGTGGCATCTTCCGAAAATCTGGAAGATGATGTGATCCGGAAGGTTGATCGCGAACGAATGCGAAAAGGCGTACAGGAAGAGATAGAACGACTCCCGAAGGAGCAAGCGGAAGTTATCAGGCATAGAGTGATAGAAAGAAAATCACTGGAAGAAACCGGAAAGCAGATAGGAAGATACAGAGATGCTGTAAATATGCTCCAGAGGAGAGCCATGAGGATACTAACGCTCCCTGATCGGTGCGGGAAATATCGTTCGTATTATGAGGAATATCTTGCGCCTGCTGCCGTGCATCATGTGGGCGTAAAGCGATTCCAGGAGACATGGACAAGCGAAGTGGAAAGGGAAGTGCTTGGATGGTAGGGGAGTGGGTCCTCCGGCACCCATGCGGCGCGCCCTGCCGTCCAGCGCCAATTTACACACATAGGTATTTCCGAAACGTTTGGAGGTGTTATGGACACTCGGAAATACTCGGATATGCTGAGAAATGTCAAGGGGACACGAAAATAGCCGCCACTACTGCCAATAGTGACGGCTGATGTCATAGAACATTAGCTAAATTATTCGAGGTAAGCCGCTTCCGGTTTCCCTTCTTTGTGTCTTTAATATAGCATATCTGGCAGCAGGACGCAAGAGCGAGCTCAAAATTGAGCATGCTCCCGAAATGGGTATAAGGTCGCGAAATGCGACCTTAGCGATCTCGCTCCATAGTCTCATTTATTGCACGTATAACAAATTGGTTCATGCTTTCCTGCTGCCGATCAGCGTGTGCTTTTATAACGGCTTTCTGCCCCTTTGGTACACGGATTTTAATATCTTCAACGGTTTCTTTAAGGTATTTTCGAGCGGCCTTGGCTTGGGCCTCTGTATAACGGCTTTTCTTTTCTTCGGTCATGTGCTTTCTCCTTCCAATGGTTAATGGGCGGTTTGTAATTAGGTCCTTCTTCTCCACCTTACACCGATATTATAACATAATGAAAGCTATGTGTACATAGAAAAGATATACAAATATTATAATCTATGACCACATATATTTGTGGAGTATGTCAATAGACAAATCTATGTGCCCATAGTATAATATAATCAAAGATAAGGAACGGGACAGCCGGAAGAAGCGGTGAAAGGCCGTGAATGCCGAAAGCGTCCGATACTCGGAACCATATCCCTTTGAGCTTGGCGGGCAATAGGAACGAAGATGATCCGAGGGCAGTCCGATCCGATATCTAAATTATTGAAAGGTGGCATACATGATGAAGAAATTCGATTTAAGAAGAATCATGCTGAAGGCGTGGGAACTGTTCCGAAAAATGGATGTCCTGAGCTTTGCAGAGTGCTTGCATAGAGCATGGTTAAGTGCAAAAGCAGCAGAGATTAATGAAAAGCGTATTCTGGCGGCAAAGATGGCAGCAGGCGTTACAGAGAAAACAGCTACATGGAGCGATTGGAAGAAAGCCGGCTATGAAGTGATCCACGGATCAAAAGCATTGTTTGGTTGTAATCTGATCTGGGGGAGTAAGGGAGATGGCGCAACATATAAAGCCCGGTTCTTCGGAGAATCCCAGGTACAGGCAATCGCATAAAAGGGGGATATTCCATGCGGTACCGGATTGAATATTCTGGAAACAGGAAAAGCACACTTGTGGATGGCAGGGCGGCCTTGATTAAGCAACTGAAAATGGCAATAGGCGTGATTGACATTCGGAAGGTTTATAAAAATGGGGTTTCTGATTCTGTTATGGAGAGATACCGAGATTATATCCCAAGAAACGGTCAGGACCTATAAGAAAAGCCCTTACAAGACCGGTCCTCTTGTAGGGGCGCGTAACCCAAACACAACTAGAAAGGGTTAAGCAGATTATAACATGACTGCTGCCCTTTCGCAAATAGAGAAATTAAGGAGGTTTACTAAATGGATTACAGATCACTTATTATTAATGCGATTGAAAATATTGATTCAGAATATCATTTAAGGATCATCTATCGCTTTATACGAGGGATGATGAGCAATTCCAATAAGAATTAATGTAAGCGAAAAAGAGTACACATTTAAATACGACAGAAAGAGGTTGAGTACATGAAAGACTCAAATGATTTATCTGCAGAAATTTCTGCAGTATCTATGATAATAACCGGTTTATCGAATGGTTTAGATGAAGAACACGATCACTTAACAACGGAATCTTTGAAACTTGCATTATTTGGAGTGGCACAGCATTTGGATCGGATAGCTGCTGATTTGGGTGAGTTTCAGAAACAATAATGTCTTCTGCCCTCCCGGGAAAGGTGCGCCAACACCGAAACCGGGCGGTAGGCGATCAACGAGAAAGCGGTGATAAAACGCCCCAGAGGTGCGGCAACACCAGAGGGGCAAATAAGCATAACCCAGTACACACAATACGGGGCTATCTCGATTATACAACGGTCAGATAGCTCCTTCAAGCATTAATTGACTGCTGCCGCATGGCAGGGAAGGGAGATACTATGGCAACAGATAACAGAGGGCGTAAGCTGCCAAAGGGAATCAGGCAACGTAGCAAAGACAGCTTCGAGGGGCGTTTCACCTACCAGCATAAAACATATACGGTTCATGGTGAAACCGTAACGAAGACGCAGAAAGCCATGATAGAGCTCAGATACAAGCTTGAACATGGAATTTATACGGAGAAGAAAAAAATCACGCTGAATGACTGGTTTGCAACGTGGATGGAGGAGTACAAAAAGAATCAGGTGAAAAAAGGAACGTACACTAGCTATCAGAATTATTATAAATGTGCAATTAAAGAGAAGTTGGGAGATAAGCTCATTTCTGATATCAGAGGAGAACATATCCAAAAGCTTTACAATGATCTGGTAGAAGAAGAATATACGCTATCCAGTATTAAGGTGATAAAGGCGATTCTTAATAGCAGTTTAAAGCAAGCCGTAAAGAATGGACTGATAGAACGGAATCCGGTTCCGCTGGCCACTCTTCCAAGGCAGCAGGAGAAGAAGGACCGGCAGGCCATGACAAAAGAACAGCAGGCATTATTTATGGAATATGCAAAAGACAGCTATTTATATAATTTGTTCGCGGTAATGCTTCGAACCGGAATGCGGAGCGGCGAAATGTTAGGCTTGAAATATACGGACATTGACAAGAGAAAGAATGTAATTCATGTAAAAAGAACGCTTTATTATGCTAACGGTGAGGGATATGTGGAAGATGCACCGAAAACAAAGACGTCGCTGCGGGATGTTCCTATGACTGCTGCCACGCAGGAGCTTTTAGAGGATCAGAGGAAATATTGGGGATTTAAGGTGGAGCGATTAGACCGGTATTTGTTCTGTAATGAAAACGGCGATCCATTGAGCCGGGCGAGGATACAACGCGAGATCGACCAGATAACGAAGCGGATCACGGCAGCGGGCCATGAATTTCCGCACATTACAGCGCATGTGTTCCGGCATACATTTGCGACAAGAGCAATTGAAGCAGGAATGCAACCGCAGGTGTTAAAAACAATCCTCGGACATAGTTCACTTGCCATGACGATGGATCTGTACAGCCATGTGTTACCGGATACTAAAGCGGATGAAATGGAAAAAATTGCAAATGTATTTTAAGAGGGCAGCAGTCAATAGCTGCTCTTTTTCTATGGGTTTTCTGTCCAAGATCTGTCCAAGATTTGTCCAAGATTGCATGTGCAAAGATAAACAATGATAATGGGAAAATGCTGAAAAATCAAGTATTTACGCGGTTTGATGGACAAATGTAAACCGTGATAAATTAATGAATTTTAAACTACAACTTTAATGACACTTTTCTTTGAAAAAGCATGCGATTCGTTTTCTGCAATTGCTATAAACCTTGAAAACGCGGGCTTTCTTTGATTATGACGAACTATAAAACACAAGCGGAAACCAGTACGGAAATGCGAAGTTGTCCAAGATTTGTCCAAGTCTGGAAAAAAGCATTGCCAAATCTCAATACCCCCGGTGCCATAAAATCGAAAACTCTGATCAGACGGCGGACCGGCGTACAACCTCTCCTGGGGAGTTTTGAATTGTTACGCGTGCGAGTGATTTGGAGTGGTCACGGCATTCTAGTAATAAAAGAAAAGTGAAATAGATTCCACCAGTTATTATGGCTGGTGGATTTGTTTAATCAGTCCGATTTCTGTATCTGGATCAGATAAATCTATTTTTGAATTGCGATAGCAACATTGCAAATTATCTAAAAAGTTTTCAACTGCAAAGCGTACAAAGTTTTCAATATTCGGGAAAAAATTCCAAAAAGCAACTGGACTTAATACTATATCATAATCATTTGAACTTATTTCAACGAATGTGTATTGGTCCACTTTTACGCAATCGTCGGGTAAAATTTCATAATCTTTCTGAAATTCTTCCGATGAAGCGCACCAAAACGCCTCTGTTGTGTTGTTTCCGGGAGCCACGTTAACAAATTTAATATGTATACCGATAGTTTCCAGATATGCAAAACAACATCCCATTGAATCAGTATAGGATTTTTTGCATGCGATCTTATATTCGGCCTCTGTCTTATAATCACTTTCACAAAGCAAATAAGCTTCACTTACTCCTAAGCATTTAGAAAACGCTTTAGCGGCGGTTACAGTCATCGGTTTTTTGCCATTGGCAATATTGCTAATATACTGCATTGTGAAATTAACTTTCGCTGAAAGTTCTTTTAAAGTCATTTCTTTAGCTTTTATACACTCTTTTAACCTTTGTCCGCATTTTTTGTTTAACTCCATAAAATTCACTCCTTTAAATAAGTTGTTAAATTAATCTGTATTTGGATAGCATGAGTTATATTTGATTACATATCGCTGTATTCGTTAGTAACAATTTTTAATATAATTCATCAATATTAAACTTAAACATCATATTAATTTATGTTGAATGAATTATAACAAAAGTTTAAAATATAGTCAAGAGTTACTCAATCAACACAGATAAAGAAAGGAAAGAAGTTAACATGACAGAAAGAAAAAATATTTCAATGGTAAGCGAAAAACGTTTGATTGATGCCAATGAGGTGTGTATGTATTTGAGTCTTGGTAGAAATCGCGGTGTAGAATTTGCGAGGTCTATTGGAGCCGAGAGAAAAATCGGAAGGCGTAGCTTGTATGATAAGGTTGTGATAGATCGTTATCTTGATAAGCAGGCGATGGAGGTGTAGGGTCGTGAAAAAAAATAAGCATAACCAAGTACATACAGATCAGAACGGCAATTCTGAATTTGTAATAGCTGGACTGCTGCC
>CAMGET010000030.1 GCA_946055175.1 uncultured Roseburia sp. | reverse complement strand
AAAAAAACAGCCTGCTCTGATGAAAACTACTTCATCAAAACAAACTGTTCTATAAAAATTTCCCGATATTCTCTTTTGGAAATGTAATGATATTCCGGAAAACCTTGACTATTCAAGAAATCCGGCTAGTAAAAAAAATAATTTTTAACTCCATTTGCACTCCAGAGACAAAAATAAATCCCCGGGAAAGCCCATAAATACAGGCTTTTCCGAGGATTTGACTTCTACTCAAACTCGCAAATGAGTTTTTGTCACTATACAATTTTGTATAGGCGTTATGGTTCTATCTGGTTTTATATGTGTTCCACTATCCTTAGTCCACGGACTGTACTGAACGGTGTTATCAATTTGTTATCATATTTCTGTTATCAATCAAAAATTCTTGTAATATCCTGATACCGATTGATGACACGATAAATTTCTACATACTCGTTGCTTACCTTGTAGATAATCACATAATCTTCCCATATCGCATATTTATAGTCTGTCCGAAAGCTGACTCGCTTTGAAAGGTCTGAACCCATTCCCGGAAACATCTGGAGATTCTCAAATTTACCATAAATTTCCTTTATAGTCTTTGCGGCATATTCTTCACTATCTTCAGCGATGTAATCCCGGATATTCTTCAGGTCCTTTGCAACAATCGGGTTAATCCGTAATTTTAACATCTTATTCCCCCACAAGTGCCTTCAGTTCATCTAACTCCAGCCATCCCTCGCCGTCTTTCACTGCTTCTTCGGCTTCCTGCAGCTTCATTAAAAGCTTCTTTTCCGCACGATCACGTTCATAATCTTCAAAATCCATAACCACAAAACGTCCTCTACCATTCTTGGTAAGATATACAGGCTCGCCTTTATGGCAGTTCTTCAGGACTTCGTTATAATTTCTCAAATCAGATACTGGTAAAATACTTGCCATATTCTTTCAGCTCCTTCCTTGATTTTATATTGTTTCTGCTACTTATATTATACACAAAAAGCTGTAAAATTCAACGTGAATTTTTACAGCTTTCTATTATAACTATTCCTATTTTTTAATTCGACAAACTTGAAGTTGTAGGGGACAATACCTGATCAGCCTGCCTTGGCTTGTTTATAAAGGAGACCACTTTTGATCAGTAATAGCAGAAAAGCAACTATTATTGCATATGGTTCTTTCATCATTGCCAAAAACAAAACATCGATAACACTGCATCCTATAGACAATGCAGTAATCACCTTTTTGCCTTTTTCAAATTTGAAATAGACCATCAATATTTTCACAATCCCGATAATCGTTAAAGTGATGAACATTATCCAATAAATGGTAATAATCCATTTATTATTATCTACATACTCAAAAAGATTTACCGAATAGATATAACCATTGACCGGCTTGGGATACAGCGGAAGAAAAATAAGCATCAAAGAAAGCAAGTCAACAAATCCCCATAATAAGTCACATACACTATTGAGATTTGATTTGTTTTCTTTTTCTGCAATCAAAATCAACTGTTCTCCAGATAACAGATCATCAATCGACACAGAAAAATATCGAGATATTTCCTTTAATGAATCTATGCTCGGATATCCTCTTCCGGATTCCCATTTTGAAATTGCAGTTCTAGATACAAATAATGCCGCAGCCAGTTCTTCTTGTGTCATTCCCCGGCTTTTTCTTAATTCCTGAAGTTTTTCATGAAATTCCAAAACCTCCACCCCTTGCTCGTTTTATTTATTCTTTATTGACAGTATAACCGCTCCCTGATAAATAGAAAATAATCCAATGCTTAACAATACGCCACCTACAATATCCGTGAGCCAATGTACTCCCGAAATCAATCTGCCAATAACCATGAATGCCGAAAAAGCGATTGTTACAATCGTTATCACTTTTTTGACTGCAATGCTTGACAGCCTGCGCTGAGTCTGTTCGATCAAAGTCGGCATCACACACAATACCAATAGTGTAGTTGATGATGGATAAGATGCCTCCATTACTCCGTTAATTAAAATAGGTCTGTAATTGATTGGAATCATCTCAAAAAATATATATGCCAGGATCACGACAATATAATAAATACCCAGAATAATGATATCCGGATCCACCTTGAAAAGACTTCTTTTCTTAATCAACTGAACTAGTCCCACACCTGCAAAGATCAGGCATACTACGACAGGCACCAGCCCCATCCAATCAGTAATCGAATAAATCATCATGTGTACGCCTGTGAAGCGGTGAAACCAGCAATTGAGTGTTGCAAATCCAATATTCGTTCCGTTTTGACCATGAGGCTGCACATCTACCATCTGGATCAAAACTGTCCATAATACAAAAGTTGCAATGAATATTCCTCCAAATAGTAAATTCTTCATTCCGTTCTTTTTCATCATTCTACGTCCTTTCTATATGGGTTTGTCTTTTCGACACATTCACCTTATCAAAAAACATAAAATGATGATAGAATCGCTCGGTCACATACGTGATACGATTCGTATCATACCCGTAAATGCTTGTTTTTTCAGTATTTCCTTCTGATTATCTATCCCTGCAAATCCGGATTTATCTTTTAGCATTCTATCATGTTCTATTCTGAAATTCCACTCTTACATTTACAAAGAGTCGCCTTTCGGCAGCCCTCTTAACTTATATATAAACGATCTCTTTCAGTACAATTTTTTCAGCACTTGTTCTGATATTATTCATCAACCCGACCCACTTCATCTGATCCCGTATCTTCAATGTTTCTGTCACACTCTGTTCTTCTGCCATCTGCTTCATTAACATTTCGACCTGCTCTCTTGCATCCCGATCAATCTGATTCAGATGTTCAGTCAGCTTTCCAGTCAATAACAGGCACTGATATCTTGCTGGTCTATACTCTTTCAGATATTGTTTCCGCAACATTCCATATTTCCCATATGTCGGTTCTTCCTCATTCAGCACCAGACCCGGCAAATAGTAATCTCCATGCAAGGTATAGCTTAATCCGTTCTTTTCATCATAAATGTGTTTTTTCATGCACTTATATCTCCATTCCTCTGTTCTTTGTTTTATTTTTCTTACGCTGCTGATTCTCCATCTCGCTCTTTTTCGCACCCCATGCTAATCTTTCGTAAATGCTTCCTTTTGGCATTTGTTCCATCCGTCGTTTTTCTTCCAGTGCTTTCTGATTATGAATATCCTGCAGTACCGCAGCCTCCACAGTGTCTATTCCCATGACACGCACAACACGATCATATCTATCAGAAACACTTTGCAACATATTCTTTTCTTCTAATAATTTCTGATTGTCTTTACGCATATCATCCAACTCTTTCTGAACACTGTTATATGCCTGTTTTGTCTTCTGGTATTTATTTTTCCATTTCTCCACTTCTTTCGTAAGTTCTTTTACCTGGGCAGCCATTGCAGCAATCTTATTCTTCATTTGAATAAATAATGGTTTAACTTTTTTATCCCGATAGGTTCCTGCACGTTCCAATGCTCCTGCTTCCGGTAGAAGCGTTTTAACCGTCCCATATTCTTTTATTTCCTTACTGACATTATCTATGATCGGCTGTAACTGCTCCCGACGTTCTTCTAGGCTTTTTAATTCTATTTCTGCTTTCTCTGCCCGCTTTTCTGCAGCTTCTTTATCCCTGACCGCCTGTTCCTTATCTTCTTTCAAAAGCTGAATATCTGCCTTGGATTCTGCAATCTGTGCAGTCAGTCCCTCATTCTCTGCTGTCAGATACTCTTTTTCCTGCTCCAGAGCCTGAACTTCCTTCTTTCGTTCTTTTTTCTTGAAATTATAAACATCCAGATGTTCCTCATGGGTACCTTTCTGTTCCCATTCAATCCCATACTGCTTTGCAATATCTGCCAGCACTTCTTTTTCGTGGTTTATCCACTGATTTAATTCTGTGTCATGTTTATTTCCACCTTGAAATCCCAAACTTTTTAATGCCTGCTTCAGTGAAACTCTGATATCCATCCCTTTTCCTTTCCAACCAGTCACATAGGGAACAAAATCAATATGCAGATGTGGTGTAGCTTCATCCTGATGAAGATAACAGCAAAATACCCGGAGAGTTGGATTCCTTTTCTGAAAATCCTGCATATATTCATTCAACACCTTCACTGCCAGTTCTCCTTCTACTGTCCCTACAGCCATGTCTTCACAATTTCCAATCTGGAAAATGACCTCATGGAATAGTTTTTCCTGTTTTCCCTGCCGGATTTTTTCATAATAATTTGTAATCTGACGGTCTTTTCTTTTCCCCACATTGTATCGCTCCACAGAATCATCAAACAACTCTTTATAAACATCTTTCAGATTTTCATTCTGGTAACAAATATTCAAGTGTACTCTGTCCGGATCTACATTTTCTGCTATGAAATCCCTTCTGTTATGAGCCAGAGAACCAGCTCCGATCATACCGCTAATTGTTCTTTTCATGGTCATGCTTCTCACCTCCCCTTCTGAAACCAGTGCCAGACATGGCACATAAATTTGTATCTTCGCCAGTTATGGCGATAAAAAGAACTCTTCGCCGGATACGGCGGTTTTGTTACTTTTGTCAAAAGTAACGCAAAAGCACTTTCGACAGCCGTACCGTCCATCAAAAGTCCCCTTGCGCCCTGCCGGGGGCAAGACGTCCGGGGACGTCTGTTATGCACCGACCGAATCGGAGCGAAGACCTATTCCTCCCGTTGGTCGGTTTACTCCTGCGTTACTTGTATGACTGACTTATCCCGTTATTCTCGCCCGGACATATTCCAAATCTCCGCAGTATGGTGTCCCCACCAGATACCATTCCCTTGCCGGATTCATTTCCATTCTGGTCTTGACCCACTGATCGTCAACCAGCACTTCCAGCCCTTCTCCGCAGTGAAATCCTGTGTCAATCCATAAATCTGATGATAATAAACCGTATCTTCCGTTATTGCTGTTATAACCTAATCTTCCTTCTCTCATTGTGTCACTCTCCCTTCATTTATCGTTTTCCATAGGGAGCCCCGTTTCAGGGCATCCTTCACAGCCATCAAACCACCAACGCACTGTCGTTTTATCCACAACCTTCCGTCTTGCATCTTACCAGCTTTCTCCTTGTCTGCTATCTACAGGTGCGTGACACGCTCCTGTCATAGGACAGACAACAAGAACTGTTACCATCGAAAGCTTTCCGGTATTCCCCGCCTGTCCAGATATTCCTGACGGGACTTTTCCCGTTCTTCCTCTGTCGGAGCAGTTTTCGACTGTGTATATAACTGCCGGTTTGCCATACGCTCCACTTTCTCCATAAGCCCTTTGCAAATTTCCTCCGAACAGCTTTGATCTTCCATCAAATGATAGGAAACCAGCTGTCTAAACAAGGCAAATGGTATCTGTACATTTTTTATTTCCATGTTGTCTCCTTTCAAGGTGGCAAGATGCCCTGTTCTTAAGAAATAGTCATCTTGCCATCTTCCTTTTATTCTGGAAGCATCCAGAACCATTGATTTCCACGTTTCACCGAATCAATCTCCAGTTCCAGTTTTGCGTTCCGTAGGGTTTTCTTCTTAATTCCTCGTTTTTCCGCTTCTTCTTCAATCTTTTTCTGTGCCATGCCACCATCAGCCAATATTTCCAACAGAAACTCCTTTGCCTTCCGGCTTTTCTGACCTCTGCTGTCACCACTGAGCAGATCATCCGCACTAATGTCGTATTCCCCGATCCACTCGAATCCAGTATCCTTATCTAATCGGAATGCAATTGATTTCCCTTCCGGTGCAAGGGAACTTTTCACATGGCATACCACACGGATTTCCGGTTCATCTTTAATCCGCCCAACAATCAGCACACTTCTGGCTGCCGCCTGAAAATCAATCGAACCCAATCCACGGTAAGAAGATTTTCCGTTACTGTTTTTGTTCATATGCCCGATCAGAATGATTGCACAGTGGTATTTCTCTGCAAGCACTGCCACACGCTTCATTAACGGACGGATTTCATTTGCCCGGTGCATATCCACCTCTGCTCCAAGAAATCCCTGTATTGGATCTAAAACTACCAGACGGGCTTTTGTCTGTATGATAGCTTCTTCCAATCTGGCATCCATCATGGTCAATGCCCGATCGTTATCATCAATTACCATCACTCTGGAACAATCTGCACCAGCTGCAAGAAGTCGAGGCTTGATAGTATCGCCCAATCCATCTTCTGCAGTCTGATAAATAACATTCACAGGTTCTATCGGGCTTTCCACTGGATTCGCATCAGAGTCAACGTTCTTTTCTGCTCTATCCTTCTCGTCTGTTGCCTGTTGTTGCTCTGGAAGAATTTTTTCGCCTTTGGTCAACTTCGCAATAATCTGAAGTACCATCGTAGTCTTTCCTTCTCCCGGATCTCCCTGAATAATCGTTACTTTTCCAAAAGGAATAAACGGATAGAACAGCCATTCAATCTGCTCTACTTCCACTGATTCCATATTTATCAGCTTCAGATCCGACTCCGTCCTTTTTATTTCTGTTTTCTTTGTCTCTACTCTGTTCGTTTCCATCGTTCCTCCTTATTTTCCCGTTGAAAGGAAGTGGAGATTTTGATAGAATACTCGTAGAAAGTTTTTGGTGAGTATTCTACCAAATCTCTGCCTTTAGGTGTTTGCCGACACTTAAAGGCATTTTCTATTCTTCCTTCATGCCATCCATCGTCACTGTGATCAGCCGGATTACTTCCAGTAAATCCTCCGGCACATCATCACCCTTTTTCAAACGTTTCAGTTCATTCAGAACCTTTGCCAGTTCATTTTTCAACGCCTTATACACTCTCGGATTTCCTGTCACTACAACCTCTTTTTCCTGCAATCTTCGGATAATATAATCCTGTTTAGTCAGACCGGACAATTTAACCGCTGTTTCCAGAAGTTCATCCTCCTCCGGTGATACCCGAAAAGCTACCGTTTTATTTCTCCAACGCCCCTGTCTATCCAAACATTTAGCTGACATACGCAAGTCCTCCTTCCCTATCATTTGGTTCTTCATTCATGTTTTCTGCATCCAACTGGTCTGCCATATCCTGCTGTACGGACGGGAACAGATGCGCATATCGGTAAGTGATCTTTTCTGCTGAATGACCAACCCTTTTTCCGATTGCCAGTGCTGTATAGCCCATGTTAATCAGCAAAGAGACATGGCTGTGTCTGAGATCATGCACCCGGATTTTTTTCACACCGCTTGCTTTGCATCCTCTTTCCATTTCATGGTTCAGATAATACTTAGTTACAGGGAAAATACGGTCATCCGGCTGCAGGCTGTAATATAACTTCAAACAATCCTGCATTTCGTCACATAAGAACTTTGGCATAGTTACAGTACGGACACTGTTCTTTGTTTTCGGAGTGCTGATCACATCTTCTCCCTTTAAACGCTGATAGGATTTGTTGATCCGCAACGTTCTCTTCTGGAAATCGAAATCCGCAGGAGTTAAAGCCAAAAGCTCCCCGGATCTGATTCCGCACCAGTACAATAACTGGAACGCATAGTAGGAAAGTGGTTTATCCATCATTTCTTCTGAAAACTGTTTATACTCTGCCTTTGTCCAGAAGAGCATTTCCTTGCTTTCTTCTGAGCCGATTGTGCCAGCTTTCCTTGCCGGATTCATGCTAAGATCATAAAACTTGATCGCATGGTTGAAAATCGTACTCAACTGTCCATGGATTGTTTTCAGATAAGTAGGGGATAAAGGTTTTCCTTTCCTGCTTGTCAATTTGCGAAGCTCATTATGCCAGTCCAAAACATCCTTTGCGGTGATTTCTGACACCTTTCTTTTTCCCAGATAGGGTAAAATCTTGGACTTGATAATATTTTCCTTTGTAAGCCAGGTACTCTTTTTCAGCCTTGGTCTCACATCTTCCTCATATAATTTGCAGAAGCTCTCCAGTTCCATATCCATACTGGCTTTCTTCTGGAGTATGAACTGCTGCTCCCACTGTGCAGCTTCTCTTTTTGTTGCAAATCCTCTTTTGCATTTCTGCTTACGTTCGCCGGTCCAGTCCTGATACCGTACCATAACGTACCATGTGTTATTGCTTTCAGTCTTGTAAATTGCCATTCTTAATTCCTCCCATCGTTTGATCTCGTTCCGTAGAACTGTTCGTAAAAATACTTCCGGTCAACTTTTCCTGCAATTGTCTGGCATCCCATCGCCTGTAATTCCCTGTTCAGCCTTTTCATCAGCTTATAAGCGTAGGATTCCGATACTTCCAGAACTTCCATGACCTCTTTTACATTCATAAACATTTTACTCATTGTAAAATCCCTCCTTCGTTTCTCACTATACATTTCTGTATAGTCCGTATGATACTATACTTTTTTGTATTGGTCAAGTGTTTCAAAACAAAAATTCTATACTTTTTTGTATGGTTTCTCCTTGTCTGTACTATACATATATGCTATACTCAATTTATCAAGTAAAAGACAGGAGATATGAGCATGGCAATAGGAGAAAGAATTCATCATTTTCGACTTCTGCGTGGATTCACGCAGAAATATTTAGGTCAACAGCTGGGATTCAGCGAATCACAGGCTGATGTCCGCATTGCACAGTACGAAAAAGGCTCTCGCAGTCCAAAGGAAAACTATCTGAATGCACTGGCTGACATTTTTGAGGTCTCCCCTCATGCACTCGCTGTACCGGACATTGACAGTTATGTTGGGCTGATGCACACCTTATTTACATTAGAAGACCTTTACGGACTTCATATTGGAGAAATTGACGGAGAACTCTGTCTCCGGCTGGATAAGTCCAAAGGAACCACCTACCTTTCTATGTTTGATATGTTCTACGCATGGCAGGAACAGGCAGAAAAACTAAAATCCGGGGAGATCACCAAAGAAGAATATGACCAGTGGCGGTACAATTACCCGAAAAAAACAACATAAAAACCAACGAAAAAAGGCCTTACCAAATTGATTTCACTCAATTCAGTAAGACCTTTTTTGTTGGTTTCACACATATTACCTGACAACCACCGGATTGCTGATAAATACTACCTAAATATCCGGTGTTATCATTTTGTTATCAAATAGAACTTCTTGTGCCCGGAAATGCCCTGTTTATAAGGGTTTCCAGAATTTTTTCATTATTCAAACTCAATCGTCCCCGGCGGTTTCGAGGTCAAATCGTACATGACTCGATTAACCCCTTTCACCTCATTAATAATCCTGTTCATGCACTTATTCAGCACTTCATACGGAATTTCCGCCGCCTCAGCGGTCATAAAGTCACTCGTATTT
>CAMGET010000029.1 GCA_946055175.1 uncultured Roseburia sp. | reverse complement strand
GAAAAGCTGTCATTAGCTTATTCCGGACCGATTTCTGTCATTATGAAGGTTCTGACTCCGTTTATTTTCATTATTAACAAACTGGCTATGGGCTTTTTGTTTCTAATTGGCGTAAAACCGGAGGATTCTGAGTCCCAGATGACAGAAAAAGATCTCCTTACCATCATTGATGTCAGTAAGGAAGAAGGCGTCATTGAATCCGAAGAGCATGAAATGATTAATAATCTGTTCGATTTCGGTGATTCTCAGGCAAAAGAAGTAATGATTCCCCGAATTGACATGATTTTTGCAAATGTTGACAGTACTTACGACGAGTTAATCGCTATTTTCAAGGAAAATATGTTTACACGTCTTCCGGTTTATGAGGATAATACGGATAATGTAATCGGTATCTTAAATATGAAGGATTTACTGCTTTATACCGATAAGGAGCATTTTTCCATTCGTGAGATTATCCGTGAGCCTTACTTTACTTATGAACATAAGAATACGGCAGAACTTTTTATGGAGATGCGTAAATCTTCCATCTCGCTCGCAATTGTCTTAGATGAGTATGGTGCGACTGCCGGATTGATTACATTAGAAGACTTGCTGGAAGAAATCGTGGGTGAGATTCGTGATGAATATGATACCGACGAAGAAGACCCTATCCATCAAATCAGTGAACGTGAATTTCTTGTTTCCGGTTCTACGAACCTTGAGGATTTATGTGAAAAATTGGATTTGAATTTCACCTCTGACGACTATGATACCATCGGTGGTTATCTGATTGGTCTTTTAGATCATGTACCTGAAAAGAATGAAATTATCATTACCGATGATGATGTACTTCTTCGGGTAGACCAGATGGACAAAAACCGTGTTGAAAAAATATATATTAAAAAACCTCTTCCACAGGAAGAAAGAGATGATGCTTAAATAGCATCATCTCTTTTTTATAACTGTTGTATCATTCGGTTCATCGCACAATCCAACTCTCGCAAAAAGTACCTGCGGATTTCAGACACATAAAATGGTGCCTCCTTGCACATGTAATGATCCAGATGCCCCCTCTCACATGCCAGTTGAAATTCCGGATTAAAAGGTACGACTGCGATTTGCTCCGTTGGAATACGGTATAACCATTGTAATTTCTGTTGGTTGTAAAATGCTCCTTTTTGATAACAACTAACCAGATACACTGATTTTGCTGAGAATCTGACATGCTGTAAAAAGAAGGTATCAAATGTTTCCACGGTTTGTGGCAGATTGATTACCACAAGATCTGCTTTCTTCATTATCTGCCTGGTCCACTCATCCGTCCGTCTTCCACAGTCAATGAATGTCATTTTCCTTTGTTCGTCTATGCTTCCTGTGTTTCGCAAGAACATTCCTTTTCGTTGTGTTACCTCTAGCGCACTCTCAGTAAAATATGTACGCAAAGCAGTCCCTTCTGTCTGGCACAGTCTCATCCGATATCCATGAAAATACGCCATATAACTTGCTAATGCTGCCAAATTGGACGTGGTTCCACACGCTGCTTTCCCACCCCAGAATACAATGTTTTTGTTATTAATTTTTTCCTTCACGCATCCTCCTGTCTTCGAACAGGTCTACGTGTGTTATTGATTCAATGAAAAAGATATCATTATCATACTTCCTTTTCTTTTAAATGTAAAGTCCAGAACGCCTCCACTTTTTCTTCCACGTTTTCAACCGTACAAATATCGAAATTTTCCCATTCTCTCGGGAAAAGTGCACGATAGTCACTTTGCAAAAAACGCTCATCCAGTAATTCAATGACGCCTACGTCCTCTGTGGTTCGACTCACGCGTCCGGCAGCCTGACGCACCTTGTTCATTCCCGGATAACGGTATGCATAATCGAATCCCTGACCTGACCGTTCCTCATAATAATTCATCAAAATCTCACGTTCATTGCTAATCTGCGGCAGTCCCGTTCCAACGACAATTGCCCCAATCAACTGTTCATGTTTTAAATCTATTCCTTCTCCGAAGATACCGCCCATCACACAGAATGCCACGAGTGAATGCCTGCGCTCTTTTGCGAATTCTGCAAGAAAAAATTCACGTGCCTCTTCCTTCATCCCAATTTCCTGCAAAACAATATCAATCTCTTCTGTATCCAACTCTAGGAATGCTTCATACACCTGCTGCATCATCTTATAGGATGGGAAAAATACCATATAGTTTCCCTGCTTGGTAAGTGCAGTTTTTTTGATATAAGAAGCAATTTTTGAAAACTCCGTCTGATTTCTTCTCGTATACTTACTGCTGACATCCCGTCCTACCAAAAGAAGCTTCTGTTCCTCCGTGAAGGCGGTCTCTGCATATACCGCATAATTATCCTCTTTCGTTGAGAGCAGACTTTTATAATATTGTATCGGCAGTAATGTAGCGGAGAAGAAAATCGTAGCATTTCCCTTATTGATACAGGACTGTAGATTCAATGACGGATCCACGCAATAAAGCTTTAGCATAAATCTGCCGTCTTCTGTATGCTCTGAATATATGACATAATGACTGTCCACCAATTCATGAATATTTAAAAAATTGCGGACATTTAAATAAAACTCTGTTACCGTCTTACGTTCCGGGAACTCCATCGGCTTTTGTAAAAACTCATCCAGATTCGATGCGAGCAGCATCAGTGCAAACACAAAGTTTCCTATATTGTCATAAAGCACATACTTTTCACATTCACGTTTATAATCCAGAAGGATTTTATTGCATTTATTAAAATCAGCCTCAAGCTTTGGCTGATATCTTTTCATAATTTTCTTTATTTCTAAAAAATCTTCTTTATAGAGTGCCGCGCTATACATCTCTCTGCTTCGCTCTACAAGGTTATGTGCCTCATCTACCAGAAAAATGTAATCCCCTTTTACGCCCTCAGCAAAGAAGCGTTTCAAATATACATTAGGATCAAATACATAATTATAATCACAAATGATATTGTCACACCAGGTAGCGAGATCAAGTCCCAGTTCAAACGGACAGACACAGTGCTCCTCTGCCTGTTGTAATATCACTTCCCGCGTCAGCATATCTTCCTTTTGCAGCAAATCATATACGGCATCGTTTACCCTGTCATAATGCCCTTTGGCATAGGGGCAATGCACAGGATTGCATTCCATCTCCTCACAAAGGCACATTTTTTCTTTTGCTGTTATCTGAATGACCTTTGCCTGATAGCCATTTTTTCTTAAAAGTTCAAAAGTTTCTCTTGCCACAGTACCTGTGACTGTCTTGGCTGTCAAATAAAAAATACGGTCTCCCAGTCCTTCTCCTACCGCTTTTACTGCCGGGAATACGGTTGAAATCGTCTTTCCCACACCGGTCGGTGCCTGAATAAAGAGATTCTTTTTGCGGTTTATAGTACGATAAACTCCTGCTGCAAGTTCTTTCTGTCCCTTCCGGTATTCATATGGAAACTGCAGTTTTTTTATAGACGCCTGACGCAGCCTTCTCCATGCATATTGAAAATCTGCCCATTTTTTATATTCGCCAATCAAATGTGAAAACCATTCGCTCAACGCTTCAAACGTGAACTCCTCCGTAAAGTAACGGATATCTTCTGTATCCAGATTGCAATAAGTCATCTGGATGGAAATCTTTTTTATCTCATGCTGCAACGCATAAATATAAGCATAGCACATTGCCTGCGCTTTATGCACCATCACCGGTCCGCTCATATGCTCTAATTTTTGATATACGCCTTTAATTTCATCAATCATAACCTCCATGTCATCGTTTACTTCCATGTGGTTAAAATTATCGGCGTAGGTAATTTCTGCTCCGTTACGGCTTTGAATCCGGATGCCGTCAGCTCTTCCTTCAATGACCAAGTCATAGTTTTCTTCACAAAGCACCAGTCTAAGCGGAACTTCAGCGTGATAATCACTTCCCATGCGGCGTTGAATTTTACGATGAATACGGCTTCCTTCCTGCATTGCTTCCGCTGAGGCTCCACGGCCTACACGGTTATCAATATCCCCTTCCCGCAGGATAAATTCCACGAGGTTACGCACAGAAATTTTGATGATGCTTCGCTCTTCACTTTGCTCTTTTTTCGCTTTCATGCGCTCCCTCCTTTTCCTATCACTCGCATTTATTCTTATTATACTAAAGCTTTTATGCATGGGCAAGCGTATGTGTTGCTCGCCAAATAGCAAAAAGAGCAGATGGCTCCTTGCAAGAAAGGTCATCTGCTCTTTCTGTTATTTTTCTGTGCTTGTTTACACATATTTCTCCAGTGTCTTTGCCACAGCACCCGGTCCTGCAATCATCTGTGCAAAGTAATCGCATACTATCGGTGCCATGCCAACTTCATGAAGGTCAACGCCCCAGATTTTCTTGTTACCAAGAATATCTTTTAATACTGCTGCAACATCAACGCTGTCACCAAGCTTGATATCAGCAACTACCGGGCAAACCTCTGTCAGCATTGGATCCGGGCTTAATTCAAATTTATTTCCGTTGTCATCGATTGCCATAAGGTAACGTAACCATCCGGCAAATACGAGCGGAATCAGTTTTAAGTCTGCTACATTTAATTTTGGTGAAGCAGCGTAAGCTTTGATTGTTTCACCAAAACGAATTGCTAATTTCTGTGATGTATCGGTAGCAATACGCTGTGGGGTATCCGGCATAAACGGATTCGGGATACGTGTATTTACTACAGTATCAATAAATTCCTTCGGGTCAAGGATGCCCGGATTAATAACAACCGGAAGGCCCTCTTTATAACCGATACCTTCTACCAATTTCTTTAATACCGGATTCTGCATTTCTTTTGAAATTAAATCATATCCCAGCAGGCAGCCGAAAACAGCAAGTGTAGTATGAAGCGGATTTAAGCAGGTACATACTTTCATCTTCTCAACTTTATCTACTGTCTCACGTTCTGTAAAGATAATGCCGCCTTTTTCTAATTCTGTCGGGCATCCGTTCGGGAATGCATTTTCAATGACTAAGTATTCACATTCTTCTGCATTAACGAATGGAGCTACATAGGTATTTTTGCTGGTGATAACCGGCTCTAAGCCTTCAATGTTATCCTTCTTAAGCATTGCTTCGATAGAAGCATCCGGTCTCGGTGTAATCTTATCAATCATTGACCATGGGAAGGAAACCTTTGATTTGTCATTGATATACGCATCAAAACCTGCATCTGCCAAGCCATTTTTACACCACTCTTTTGAATATGCTGAAATGGCAGCGTATAATTTATCACCATTGTGTGAACAGTTGTCCATAGAAACCATAGCAATTGGCTTTGCACCTGCCTGGTAACGGGCATAAAGTAAGGATGCCACTTTACCAATGTAACTGCCCGGTTTGTTTGGTCCGGCTGTCATATCTGCTGCTACATATGGAAGGAAGCTTCCGTCCTGTGCCCAGAGGTTATAACCTTTTTCTGTGATTGTAAAACTTGCCATCTGTAAAGAATCTTTTGTAAAGATTTCTTTTAAACGACTATATTCTGTCTGGTTTTCTGAGTCTAATGTTAAGGATTCTACAACGGAGCCCACTACTGTTTTTTCAATAGAGCCATTTGCTTTTAATGTTACTAAAATGGTGTAATCATCATGTGGATGATTCATTTTTTCTACAATTTCATAGTCAAATCCTTCTGCTACAATAAGGCCACGGTCCACAATGCCTTCATTTAAGATGTTCTGTAAAACATTTGCCTGAAATGCACGGAAAATGTTACCTGCACCAAAATGAATCCAGAATGGATTTTCTTTTGTGTTCTTTGTAACCTGTTCACGATCAAATTTCGGAAGCGAATATCCTGCTGCTTCCCATGCTGCTTTGTTTTCTAACCCTGCTTTGTTTAACTGCATTTTAAAACCCTCCATTAATTATTTTTATTAATTGCTTCCATTAAAAACTGTGGCTTTCGTACTACCTCAGTCACTAATTTCATTATATCCTAAAATTTAGATTTTCAAATTGAGAGAATTGTTGCATACATTGCAAATCTTGTGGTATGCTTATATTAGCTATTATAAATGCACAATCGCACAAGGAGAATCGTCAATGAACAAAAACCTTCAGTCTCCATTCAGTCCCAGACAGTATATGCTGTCCAAAGATTATGAACTTTATTATTATAACGACACCTATTCGCAAAAAATGGAAGACCACTCTCATAGCTATTATGAATTCTATTTCTTTTTAGAAGGGAAAGTCTCTCTGCAAATTGAAAATAAAACCTATCCACTGTCCTACGGGGACATAGTATTGATTCCACCCGGAATCAAGCATCACGCGATCATACAGGATACGACCATTCCTTATCGGCGCTTTGTCTTTTGGATTGGACAGGACTATTATCATAAACTGCTGTCTGAATCAGCATCCTATGGCTATCTGACTGGATACGTCCTTTCCACCGGAACTCATCTTTTTCATAACGATCTGATTACCTTCAATGCCATTCAGTTCCAGATTTTTCAGCTTATTGAAGAAATCCAGTTCGAACGTTTTGGCAAAGAAGCCCGCATCCCTCTCTCGGTCAACTCTCTCATTCTGCAATTAAACCGTATTGTCTACGAGCAGCAGAACCCCAAAACAGAGCGGGAACAGCAGAGTCTCTACCAGAATCTGATTTACTATATTGATGACCATCTGGAAGAAGACTTATCCCTGGAAGAACTGGCAAATGCCTTTTTCTTAAGCAAATACTATATTGCCCATACCTTTAAAGAGCACAGTGGCATGTCTGTTCACCAGTACATTATGAAAAAACGTCTGCAGCTTTCCCGCGAAGCCATCTTAAGCGGTCAGCCAATCAGTGAAGCTTACCTGACCTGTGGCTTTAAAGATTACTCCAGCTTTTTCCGTGCCTTTAAAAAGGAATACGGGATTTCCCCAAAAGAATATCAGGACACCTCTATTCTATAACTTCAATTTTATTACGACCGTTTTTTTTCGCCTGATAGAGTGCTTTGTCAGCAGCGGCAAACAGACTTGCATAATCTGTAAATCCGGCTGTTGATAAAGCAATTCCGATACTTGCGCAGATTTCAATGGTTACGCTCCGTTCTGATGTTGTTTTTGCTATCTCCTGACGTAAAAATTCTGCCTGTATCAGTAACGAAGAAATATCCTGCACATTTTTTATAAATATGGCAAACTCATCACCACCGATTCGTCCACACAGATTATCTTCTTTGAAAAATTTTTGAATGATGATTGCCGTATCCGATAAAATAGTATCTCCGGCCAAATGTCCCAGGGTATCATTTACCTGTTTAAAATGGTCCATGTCAATGACCAGTACAGCAGCCACATCATCCTTTTCTTTCTGTTTCATATACTCTTCTGCAAGGAATTCAAGTGTATACTTATTTAGTAGGCCTGTCATCGGATCTTGCTTACTCCTCTGTTCCATCTTGTCTGACAAACTTTTTTCTTCGTGCAGATACTCAACATAGTCGAAGCTATACATTTTTGCATTCTGCTGCTCTTGCTCATATTGAGGCAGGATCTCCATCCAGTTCTTTTCTGCTTCCCACTGTTCTTCTTTGGTACCACACTTCTTTGCATACAAGACTTCATAATTGCAGACCTGATATTTTAAATATGCCAGTGGCAGTTTCTGCAGGTATTGTTTCATATAGTCAAGAAGTTTTCGCAGTTCCTTATATAGTTCTTTTTCCCATAGGAAAGCACAGATATCTAAATAGAATTCTGCATATATTAAAAATTTTTCGTCCTCTACTTTACAACTTGTCAGTTCCTCTAAGTACTTTTCAAAACTCTCTCTATCCCCCTGCTGATAACTGACACGCAACTTTAAATCCTGCACTGCAGAGAAAAAGCCCTCTGTCTGTTTCAAATCCTGCATATCCCATTTATCATTCCCAAGTTTACTTCGAATGATTCCGTAACAGGCAAGACAAGGCATATAAAGTACACTTTCCTCTTCACCGCATTCCATAATCAGGGCAAGTGCCTGTTCCACATATTCCTGTGCTGCTTCTAAAACCCCCAATTTCTGATACAGAAATCCAAGATTCATGTAGCTTTGAATCATGCAGTCTTTTGCGCCATATTCTGTGCCAAGCCTTAATGCTTTCATCAGATTTTCTTTGGACAAAGTTTCCTGATTCAGATATCCGTAAATCAGTCCAAGCATATTATAGACTCTCACATCCAATTCCCGGTTTTCCTTACTTTTCGGCGCACGGATACAGCGTATCAGTGTGTCTAATGCTTTTTCAAACTGCCCCGAGCGAAAAGAGTTTGAAGCCTCCGAAAGTAAACGGTTCGCGAGTTCATCCATTGTAATCATATCAATTTGTTCCATCGTATTTTTCCTATTAAATCATACTTCCATAAAACTCCGGAAGCCATTGATTTCTTTTGCTTTTTTCACAATCTCCATCTGATTCATCTGGAGGTATTTTTCCAACATCACGATTTCATCCGCTTCAAAGCCTGTACTTTTAGTAATCTTGCAGTCCGGAATAGAGCCCTCCGCAGTTGCATCTCCCGCTTCAAAAACAACCGAAATCTTCTTTTTCCCATTGGATACCACGATTCCCGAATAGGTCATCTTCATTTCTTCCTTGTTTCCCATTCTGCAAACCTCCTTGTTTTACATGCATGTTCCACATTATGAGCGTCCCGGGCAATAATCTCCCACACCCGTATTCTTCAAATTTTTATAAGCCAGAAGTGATGCAACTGTCTTAGCATCCTGAATTCTTCCCTTATAAATCAATTCGCACAAATCATCAATATCCCATGCTTCCACATTAATATCCTCTGCCTCATCCAAATGCTGCTTTGTTTTTATTAAGTTTCTAGCAAGGTACACATCAATAAATTCATCGCAGAATGCAACGGTTGTTTTGAGTGAAATCAGAAACGAAAGCTGTTCTGCCCGAAATCCGGTTTCCTCCTCCAATTCTCTTGCTGCACACACCTTAGTATCTTCCGTCACACTATCTCTTGAACCGGCAGGAATTTCTAATGTTTCACGTTCCAGTGCCGGACGATACTGGCGAACCATCAATACCTTGCCATCATCCCGAACAGCTACGACTGCTGCCGCGCCTTTCCTGTGAGATACAAAATCCCATTCCTCGGTGTTTCCGTCCGGAAGCTGCATGGTATCTTTATAGATATCTAAAATCGTTCCCTTATGAATCAATTCTCTTTTTATTCTGGTAATCTGCTCTTTCATGACATGCACTCCTTCTCCTATTCTTCCACATGAATCTCATAATATCCTTCAAATATTTTTCCCGCTTCCAAAAGGTTTCCCCATT
>CAMGET010000028.1 GCA_946055175.1 uncultured Roseburia sp. | reverse complement strand
TCACCAGAAGAGGTAGAAAATGTAACATGGGAGAATGCTCTAGCTCTCTATAAAAAGATTGTGAATATTATGTAAAATGCACAAAAACATATTCAAATAATTGTGTAAAATGCTCTTTCACAATGTAAAGCACGAAAGATATAACTGGATTAAAAGTAGACAATTTTGCATGAAGCATATAAAAAACTGGTAAAAAGGTGGCAAAAATTTCCATTTTCTTCCTTTCCGTTAAATTTGACTTTTGATAAAAAATCAGTAAGATGTGTCTTGTACGAACGGCAGATAAATAAAAAGTTTATCTGTCGTTTTAGTTTTAAGATATCATTCTTGAGGAAAGGAGAAAAATGAGAACATGAACATAACACAGACAATTGCCTTAATTGGATGTCTGCTGGTTTCCTTCCATTATCAGGGAAACGGAGAACGTGCGGCTGCGGTATCGGCAAGAGATGATAAAGGCATATTTGCGGAAGTTTCAGAGAAATCATTTACGACAGAATCAGATGAAAAGACAGGATTTGAAAGAAAAAACGTTGTATTAGTAACATTAGGAATTGAAGATACAGAATTTGATAACCGTTGGGATATCGAATTGACAGAGGAGGAGATTGATTTATTGGCAAAAATCCTCTGGGTGGAAGCCCGCGGAGAGTCAGATGAAGGACAGAAAGCAATAGTGGAGGTTGTTTTTAATCGTATGGTATCGGAAGAATTTCCGGACACTCTTTATGAAGTGTTAAGTCAGAAAAAACCGGTACAATTTGCTTCATGGAAGCTAAGAGATACCGCAGTACCGACAGAAAAGGAATATAATGCCATATATGATGTGTTAAGTGGACAAACAGATATCTTAAGGGAAGATACCATATATTTTGCAACTTCGAAATTGACATCTGATTTGGATGTAAAGATTGAACATCATTATTTTTGTTTTTAGAGAGATTCGGCAGTGAAAGGCAAAAGCTTTCCGCTGCTGAATCTTTCTTTTTATTTCACAATATGATAAAATCAATAAAATCAATGAAGAAAGATTAGGTTGATGCATGAAAAAAATTGTAGTTGGCATATTGGCGCATGTTGACGCCGGAAAGACAACTTTATCAGAGGGATTATTATATAGTAGCGGAAAAATCTGCAAAATGGGAAGAGTAGATAATCAGAATGCCTATTTAGACACAAGCAGGATGGAAAAAGAGAGGGGAATTACTATTTTCTCAAAACAAGCGGTGTTTTCTTATAAAGACTTGGAACTGACACTGTTAGATACACCGGGACATGTGGATTTTTCTTCGGAAATGGAACGAACCTTACAAGTACTAGATTATGCAATTTTGGTGATTAACGGAGCGGATGGAGTTCAGGCACATACAAAGACATTATGGCGTCTCCTGAAACGCTATGAAATACCGGTATTTTTGTTCATCAATAAAATGGACCAGCCAGGATGCGAGAAGGAAGCTCTGCTAACAGAAATAAAGAGTGAACTATCAAGTGACTGTATAGACTTTACAGTAACGGACAGCCCCGCTTTTTATGAAGAGGCAGCAATGGCGGAAGAAATGGCCATGGAAACCTTTTTAGAAACAGGGAAGCTTTTAGAAGAGCAAATTCGTGATTTGATAAAAAAACGTTTCATCTATCCATGCTATTTTGGCTCTGCACTGAAATTGACAGGAGTAAAAGAATTTTTAGAGGGCTTTTATCACTTTGCAAGTATTCCGGTATATGAAAATACGTTTGGTGCAAAGGTTTTTAAAATTGCCAGAGATGAACAGAATGCAAGACTTACCTATTTAAAAGTAACAGGAGGAACGCTTAAAGTCAGGGATGCCATTGGAGAAGAGAAAATCAGCCAGATTCGCATATATTCAGGCAGCCGATATGAGACAGTTTCAGAGGCGCAGGCAGGAATGGTATGTGCGGTTATTGGATTGGAGCATTCGATGCCGGGCATGACGGCAGGGGTTGAGAAATCGTCGCCGCTACCGCTGTTAGAGCCGGTCTTAAGCTATAAAATATTATTGCCGGAGGGTGTGGCACCGGCATTAATGCTTCCAAAGCTTCGAATGTTAGAGGAAGAAGAACCTGAGCTACATATCATATGGAATGAAGCATTACAGGAGATTCATGCAAAGATTATGGGGGAAGTGCAGATTGAAGTTATCCAAAGGATGGTAGCAGAGCGTTTTGGTGTTACCATTGCTTTTGGACCGGGGAATATCGTTTATAAAGAAACGATTGCAAATACTGTAGAAGGGGTTGGACACTTTGAACCATTGCGTCATTATGCAGAAGTTCATTTGCTGCTGGAACCGGCGGAACCCGGGAGCGGTATGCAGTTTTGCTCAGAGTGCAGTGAAGACGAACTTGCAAAAAACTGGCAACATCTGATTCTGACTCATTTAGAAGAAAAACAACATATTGGAGTATTAACCGGTTCCGAAATTACGGATATAAAAATAACGCTGATTGCAGGAAGAGCCCACGCAAAGCACACGGAAGGCGGTGATTTCAGACAAGCCACTTATCGTGCTGTAAGGCAGGGACTGATGCAGGCCCAGTCTGTGCTATTGGAACCATATTACGATTTCCGCCTGGAACTGCCACAGAAGCTTGTTGGAAGAGCGATGACAGATATTGAAAAAATGTATGGAAAGGTAACTGGACCTTTTCACGAAGGAGAGAAGTGTGTACTGCTTGGAAGTGCTCCGGTAGCGTGTATGCAAAATTATCAAAAAGAAGTAACTGCTTATTCAAAGGGGGAGGGGAGACTATCTTTGAATGTTGGTGGTTACAAAGTGTGCCATAATACAGAAGAGGTATGTCAAAAGACAGGTTATGATCCTTTGCGAGATACAAGGAACCCGGCAGATTCTGTATTTTGTGCTCATGGTGCAGGATTTCTGGTAGAATGGAATCTGGTGAAAGATTATATGCATCTTCCGGGAAGACTGCTTGGCGGCGGAAGAGATGCTTCTATTGATAAGGGAATGCCTTCCTTTCGTACAAAACAGAGTACAGAGGAGGTTTCTATCGGAGCGGATGAGATTGATGAAATCATGAATCGTACCTATCGGTCCAATTCACATGACAAAGACGGTGTGAAGAAATGGGGAGCGAGAAAAGTAATTCAAAAAGAGACTTTTGATATCAGTATTCCACAGAAAAAGGAGCTAAAAGAAAAATATTTACTTGTAGATGGTTATAATATCATCTTTGCTTTCCGTGAGTTGAAAGAACTGGCAGATAAAAATATAGATGCTGCCAGAGGAAAACTTTTAGATATGTTGTCAAACTATCAGGGAATCCGAAAATGGAATCTCATTGTAGTCTTTGATGCATATCGTGTGGCGGGGCATAAAACGGAATTTTTTGATTATCATAACCTTCATGTGGTATATACAAAAGAAGCAGAAACTGCAGATGCTTTTATTGAGAAATTTGCACATGAAAACGGAAAAAAATATCATGTAACGGTTGCAACATCTGATGGACTGGAACAGATTATTATCCGTGGACAGGGTTGTTTCCTGATGTCTGCAAGAGAATTAGAGGCGGATATTGAAAATGCAAACTGCGAACTTCGTGAATCTATGGCAAAGACACAGGAAAAGTTGCATCATTATTTATTGGATGCAGCTGATGAAGATATGCTTGCTGTAATAAAAAAAACAGATGAGGAGGCATAAGATTTATGTTACCACAGGATTTTATCTGTCGCATGAAAGTAATGTTAGGCAGTGAATATGAGGAATTCGAAAAAAGTTATGAATGTCCTAAATATCAGGCACTTCGTATCAACCCATTAAAGACAGAGAATGAAAAATTCCTAAAACAGACAAAGTTTTCTTTACATAAAGTACCATGGTGCTCAAACGGATTTTATTATGAAAGTGCAGATGCACCGGGCAAACATCCCTATCATGCAGCGGGAGTATATTATATTCAGGAACCGAGCGCGATGGCACCGGTAGAATATCTGGATGTAAAACCGGGAGAACGAGTGTTGGATTTATGTGCAGCACCGGGAGGAAAGTCAACTCAGATTGCTGCCTGCATGCAGGGTGAGGGAATCCTTATTTGTAATGAAATTCATCCTGCCAGAGCAAAAATATTGTCTGAGAATATTGAGCGCCTTGGAATAAAAAATGCAGTGGTGTTGAATGAGACACCGGCACACCTTGCAGAGCTGTTTGTGCATTATTTTGATAAGATACTGGTAGATGCACCATGTTCCGGAGAAGGAATGTTTCGAAAAAATGAGGATGCCTGTGGGGAATGGAGCACCCTAAACGTAAAACTTTGCGGAGAAAGACAGGATGAGATTTTAGACCTTGCTGCAGGTATGCTAAAACCGGGTGGGCGAATGGTTTACTCTACCTGTACATTTGCGCCTGTTGAAAATGAGGGTAGCATTTACCGTTTTTTAAAACGTCATAACGATTTTGAAACAGTGGAAGTGACGAAATATGATGGAATGTCAGCAGGTCGTCTGGAGTGGTACCTAAAGGAACAGGTAACGGATTTCGATGTCTATCAGGAAAATATTTCAAAAACGATTCGATTATGGCCGCATAAATTAAAGGGAGAAGGGCATTATCTCGCTGTTTTAAAAAAGGCAGGAACATCTGTAGATGGTGATACGGGTTATTGTAAAAATGCACCTGAAAAAGGAATTCCTGAAAAAGAGTATAAGGAATTCATGGATTTTTGCAAAGAAAATATGAATGACATTCCTCAAGGAAATAAAATGAAATTCGGAGACCAGCTCTATCTGATTCCGAAAGATATGCCTTCCTTAAAGGGAATGAAAGTTTTACGACCTGGCTTGCATCTGGGAACAATGAAAAAGAATCGTTTTGAACCCTCCCACGCATTTGCTCTGGCAATACATGAGGAAGATGCAAAGCATGTGGCTTGTTTTTCGTCTGATGGTCAGGAGATAAGAGCATATCTAAACGGACAGACGCTTTCCTATGAAGGAGAAAAAGGATGGTATTTGATAACAACAGATGGTTACAGTGTCGGATGGGGAAAACTTACAGGGAATATATTAAAGAATCACTATCCGAAGGGATTACGGATTTTATAGATTTTCTGATTTAATTCTTGAAAAAAAAAGAATATTTGCTATAATAAATGGTACTTTAGTTATAGATTCTGGATATGGAGTATAATCATGAACGAAAATGAAGAACTTCGAAAGGCATTAGAAGAGGCTAAACGTGAGAACCATAAACGAAATGATTTCTTAAGCAGAATGAGCCACGAGATTCGAACTCCTTTAAATGCAATTATTGGTTTATCCTATTTAAGCAAAGAAAATGAGGCAATGCCGGATAAAGTATATGAGAATCTGGAAAAGATAGAGCAGTCAGCACATTTTCTGCTATCATTTGTGAATGACATTTTAAGTCTGTCTGATTTAGAGAGTGGCAGGATTGCTTTGGATTATGATTCTATCGAAATACGAAAATATTTTAAGACACTGCTCTTAGAGTTAAGAACAAAGGCTGAGGAAAAACAAATTTATTTTTCTTCTGTTATTCCGCAAAATATGGAAGGCGTCTATGTATTTGATGAAAAATTGCTATCTAAGGCTTTCAGATATTTGATTGATAATGCTGTAAAAACGACACCTTCAGGGGGAACAATTTCTTTTGTTTCCGATATTCTTACTGAGAGCGAAGAAGAAATGAGGCTTCTGGTTACAATTTCAGATAACGGTCTTGGAATCGATGAAACACTTTTACCAAAGGTTTTTGAACCGTTCGAACAACTTTACGGTGACAGCAGAACCTTATATAGTGGTTCCGGATTAGAACTTGCCATTACAAAGAATATTGTGGAACTGATGAATGGTGAAATCAGCGTAACAAGTAAAAAAGGGATTGGAACGACCTTCTCTATTGTTCTTTCTTTAAAAAAAGAACGTAGGAGCAAAAAGCGTCCAAAGGAGCAGGAAGGCAAAATGCAATCCTTTGATTTTACCGGAAAACGGGCATTGATTGTAGAAGACAGCGATATTAATATTGAGATAGCAAAGAATATTCTGCTTCACAAACATTTTGATGTGGAAGTGGCATTAAATGGAGAAGAGGCTGTTACAACTTTTTCGGGGCATGAAGCCGGATATTATGATGTGATACTTATGGATATCCGTATGCCTGTTATGGATGGGCTGGAAGCAACGAAAAGAATCCGCCAGATGGAAGAAAGACCGGATGGACGATTGATACCGATTATTGCCATGACTGCAAATGCATTTGAGGAAGATGTAAAGAAATCACTGGAAGCCGGTATGAATGGACATTTAAGCAAACCAATTGATATCCAAAAAATGTATGCTTTATTAGATCATTTATTAAATGAAGAAGAATAAAAAGGGGACCTGCCGTTAACTTGGCAGGTCCTTTCCCTTTCTATACACCTACGGGGTGTATGAATTACATAGACAATTTTTTGCTGGCACGTGAATAGTAATAAACATGGTCAGAGAGTATTTCTTCTCTGGAAACTTGTGTAGAATTTACTTCACGTACCATAGAAGAAAGCTCGGCATAAGAATTTGCAGATATTGATGGAATCAGAATAACTTCGTGAATACTGCTTGGAAGTATATATAAATCGCTATCTAGGCAATCTGCAATATCGGATAGAAGATTTTCATATACAATACAGGCTGAACCATGCAGCTTTTGCCGGTTTGTAAGAATATACATTGGAATCATATTGGCTTCTTTTGAAAGTAAAGCAGATAATTCTTCATCATCAAATATTTCTTTCAATACATCAGACATATTGTGAAGCCGATGAGACAGAAGTTTCGGAGTATTAATCTTTGCAAGCTCATACAATTCCTCTTTGCTTATATTCCAAAAAGATAAATGGTGGTTATGGATTAAGATTGTAGCGCAACCACCTTCGTCTGCAGAAATAAGACAGTTGAAAACAATGGCTAAATCCAGATATCGAATGTGAGGAACCTGCTTTAAGAGTTCTTTGTTCCGCTCATAATTAACCAGTTTAAAAATAATATGTTCTTTTACTTTGTTGTAGTCCGTAAAAAAAGAAACATCAATATTTTGCTTTGGAGAATGCTGCTCGTAAGCCAACAGTATTTCCGAAAAAATTTCGGAGAGCGTTTTTCCGCGAAGAAACTGTTCATAATATTGATTTAAATAAATGGTCGGGGAAATATTGCTCTGATTAGCTAGGATGGTAAGCCCGTCCAGATGAGTATCATTATTTTTAATGATATCCTGAATGGCAACTCTGCAATTTTTGCCGAGTTTCATTTGAATGGCACGAATGGTCGTGTCTTTAAATTCCTGATATGTCATTTAAAATGCTCCTTTTTGAATCAGGAATTTTATTTCATGATGAGTATAAAAATGGTCTATGGGAAACCACATAGGAAGAATGTATCACATTCGTTTTCTAATTTCAAGACACAAGTCCCCCAAATAATAAAAAAAAGATAAAAAACGTTATATAATTAATAAAAAAAGAGAAAAAGCATTTGCAATTTTTATGTTTTGCGATATAATAACCTAGTGTGATAACAGACATTCTTTGTGGGAATGTATTTTGCCGATATGGCTCAGTTGGTAGAGCAACGCATTCGTAATGCGTGGGTCAGGGGTTCGAGTCCCCTTATCGGCTTAAATAGAGTTTTCAAAAAGGAAATTCTATTTAATTATACCTATGGCATATCCATAAGTACATATTATTAGGAGGAAAACAATATGAAAAAGAAAGTAATGAGCTTATTGTTAGTTGCAGTAATGGCGGTTTCTATGTTTGCTGCCTGCGGTTCATCAAACAAAGATGATGCAAATAACGATGTAGCAGACACAACTGTTGTTTCAACAGAAAAAAATGAAGAAGTAGCAGATTCTGAGTACAGTGTTGCTATGATTACAGACTACGGCGATATTACAGACCAGTCTTTCAACCAGACAACTTATGAAGCTTGTAAAGCATTCTGCGAAGCAAATGGTATTGATTTTAAATACTACAAGCCAGCAGCAGACTCAACAGCTGATCGTGTTGCTTCTGTAGAATTAGCTATTGATGAGGGATATAACGTAATCGTTATGCCGGGTTATGCTTTTGGTGGTACCATCGCTGAAGTTTCCGGTGAATATCCGGATGTTAAGTTCATCGCATTAGACGTTGCAGCCGGCGATTTATTAGAGGCTGGTGTTGCACTGAAAGGTGAGACATATGATTACAATCCGGCTAACTGGGATGTAAATGAATACGTTCACATGGACAATGTATACTGTGCAGTATACCAGGAAGAACTTTCTGGTTATATGGCAGGATACGCTGCTGTGAAGCTTGGCTACCAGAAACTTGGTTTCTTAGGCGGTATGGCAGTTCCTGCAGTAGTACGTTTCGGTTATGGTTTTGTTCAGGGTGCTGACGCAGCAGCTGCTGAGACAGGTGCTTCTGTAGAAATCAAATATGCATATGGTAACCAGTTCTATGGTGATGCTGATATCACAGCTGCTATGGACACATGGTATGGTGCAGGCACTGAAGTAGTATTTGCATGTGGCGGCGGTATCTTTACATCAGCTTCAGAAGCAGCTGTTAAAGTTGGCGGTAAAGTAATCGGTGTTGATACTGACCAGTCTGCAGTTATCAATGGTTCATATGGCGATGGCCTTACCGTTACATCTGCTATGAAGGGTCTTTATCCAACAACAGTTGATACATTAACAGATGTTATCGTTAATGGTAACTGGGCTAACTACGCTGGCAAGATTTCTACATTAGGTTTAGTATCCGGTACTGATCCTGAATTAAACTACGTTCAGATTCCAATGGATACAACACAGTGGTCTGATACATTTACACAGGATGATTACAAAGCACTTGTTGCTTCTATGTTCGATGGAACAGTTAAAGTTTCTAACGACATTACTGCAGAACCAGCAGTTACAACAATTTCTGTTGAATATCTTGGTAACTTAAAATAATTTAAACATTATTTATGAAGTTAAAGGAGCAGGCAGTTCCGATTGCCTGCTCCTTTTTTTAAAGCTAAAAGTAATTTTAAGACAAGAGTCACTTGCGAACTTCCAAACATTGATGTAGTATAAAAAAGTATTATATTATAAAATTTAAAAGGGGGATAAATCGTGGAACAGCCTTATGCAATTGAGATGCTTAACATCACAAAGAGATTCCCTGGTATTATTGCCAATGACAATATTTCGCTTCAGCTAAAAAAAGGTGAAATTCATGCTCTTCTTGGTGAAAATGGTGCCGGAAAATCTACTTTAATGAGCGT
>CAMGET010000027.1 GCA_946055175.1 uncultured Roseburia sp. | reverse complement strand
ACATCATAAGCACTCTCAACCGCATGATTGATGTTGCTTGGGCGCTCGCCTGCGCAGTCACCAACATAGTGAACCGGTACGGTTACACCTTCTAATTCCGGAAGGTTCTTCTTCGCACCAACTGCCATAACGACAAAGTCAGCAGGGATAGTAGAAGTCTTTGACTCTTCACCCTCGGTTGTAGTAACAGTAATGCTGTCTGCAGTAATTTCATCCAGCTTTGTATTCACAAGACGAACGACCTTATGCGCGTCTAATTCTTTCGTTAAGGTCGGCATTACGGTAACGCTTTCCTCTTTTGCGATGGCATCTAACATCTCAATGATGGTTACTTCACAACCCTGGCCTGCTAAATATTCAGCAGTTTCAACACCCACAAGACCGCCACCGATGACTGCAACTTTTCCGAATACAAGCTCTTTCTTGTCCAAAACATCCCAGGAGCTTACTACCTGTGGAAGTTCGCTTCCTTTGATTGGCGGCATTACATTGACTGCACCCGTCGCAACGATGACTTCGTCAAACTGATTTGCTTCTTCTGCTGTTAAAGTTGTTCCAAACTTGAATTCTACTGGAAGTTCTGCTAAAACTGCGTAATAGTAATTTAACGCACGCATCATTTCTTCTTTTCTTGGTGGAACACTTGCGATGTGGATTTGTCCACCTGCACGAAGTTCTTTTTCAAAAACAGTTACCTTATGTCCCTTTAACGCTGCCACTCTGGCTGCTTCTAAGCCTGCAATACCGGCACCAACAATCGCAATATTTTTCACTGTTTCAGCCGGTGTAATCACACGCTTGTATTCATAACCATTTTCTGCATTTAAGACACAGCTTAAGAACGCACGGTTCTGGATATTGTCTGTACATCCCTTGTTACACATGATACAGGTACGTACGCATCCTGCTTTTCCTTCTTCACATCTCTTAACAAAATCAGGATCAGCCAATAAAGAACGGCCTAAGCCTACCATGTCTGCTTTTCCGGTAGCAACAACTGCTTCTGCTGCCTGTGGAGTTATGATACGTCCAACACAGGAAACCGGAACATCTACTACTTTTTTCACTTCTTCTGCACAGTATACAGTAAAGCCATATGGCTGTGTTCCCATTGGAGGAATGGTATCTGCCATATTTCCGGTATGATTTGCCTGTGCAACATGAAGGGTATCGACACCTGCTTCTACCAAAAGCTTTGCAAGTTCGATTGCTTCCTCTAATTCCAAACCGCCTTTCCCGCGAAGACCACCCTCTGCCAATGGTGTAATGACCGGTAATTTATAATCAATTACCATATTAGGAACTGCTTCTTTTAATGCTTTTACTAAGGTAAGAGCAAAACGAGTACGGTTTTCAAAACTTCCGCCATAGTTGTCGGTACGTTTATTTAAAATTTTAGAACAAAGCGAACCAACCAGACGGTCGCCATGCACTTCGATACAATCAACACCTGCCTGCTCTGCTAATTTTGCACAGGCTACCATGTGACCGATGATTTCATTTAAACCTTCTTCTGACACTTCATTGATATAATGTTGCATATCATAGTGAAGCTGTGCTCTTGCTTCCTGCATCTTGCCCTGAGCAAATAGTGCAGCAAGCGCAGCTACATTATATTCCGGGTGGAAAAGCTGAAGTCCGAGTTTGGCACCATACTCATGACATGCATCTGCCAGTTTCTTATAAGTAGGAATCTGCTCTTCCCTAAATAACTTTGGAGTCGGTGAAAATGTAGCAAGTGGGGCCACATCACCGATTACGATATATCCAACACCGCCTTCAGCCAGTCTTTTGTAAAAGTTAAAGCTCTGCTCTCCGATGGAACCGTCTTTCTCTTCATAGCCGGTTGTTAAAGGTGGAAACATGATACGATTCTTAAATGTTACATTTCCTATTTTAATTGGTTCTAAAATCTTCATATTATTCTGTATCTCCTAAAACAAAGTCTAATATCGCTTTTTCACAAGCTCTTCTGGCAGGAATGCTTGAGAAATTATGATTGCCGCCCTCTATCGGAACAAAGGTGCAAGACTCCCCATATACGTCCATATACTTTTTGCAATCCGCTTCGCTTACCAGAGCATCTTCTGTACCGCGAAGCAGAAGGACCGGTCCCCTATATCCTGCTGCTGTAGAAAATGGTTCATATGGATGCATGGTCTTATTGAAGGCAGTCGAAAAACTTAATCCTTCTACGTCCGCAGAAAAGATGCCTTTTCCCTCCATTGCCTGTACACGCTCTAGCGCACCATACCACATTGCAGCACCGGGACACTGCAGAATCAGTTTTGCCGGATTCAGCTTTGGTGCGGCAGAAGATGCCACATAGCCGCCCATGCTCTGACCGGACAAAATAATCTGCGTATTATCTGCCCACTCCTGTTCTTTTATCCAATTGAAAATATCCTCAGCATCTTCCAGCAAAGAAGTAAAGGTCATATTTTCAAATTCGCCATCGCTTTCACCGTTTCCGTAAAAATCAAAACGTACGCATGCAACCCCATTCTCTTCCAGCTTTCTCGCCTGTTGTACATGCAAATTCTTATATCCGCTCTTATTTCCCCCAAAACCATGCAGGTTCACAACCACCGGTGCCTTGCCCCCATTTTGGCAGGCATCCGGCAGGTTTAAAATTCCGCGCAGGGTGTGGCCTGAACGGTTCACCATTGAAATTTGCTTAGTCATTTTCTATCTTATGCCTCATTTTTCTCCGCACGTCTCTTTGCTAAGGTGTCAATCATTTCCTGTGTTTTTTCTTTTGTTAACGGATAAACAAATTTCATTACAAGAACTGCTGCAAGATAACCTACTACATAAAGAGTTGTATAACCGCTCCAAATGCTCTTTGTAACTTCTGCAGTCTGAGTTGTTGCAGTATAATCATATCCAATCCAAACGAGGGCAAAGTTTGCCAAACTTGCAGAAACTGCATTTGCTAATTTACGAACAAAGGAATATGCGGAGTATACAATACCTTCGTTTCTCTTACCATGTATTAATTCGTGGTAATCAATAGAGTCATTTACAAGTGCCCAAATCAGTACCTGGAAGCCACATACACCAAGGTAGCAGATACCATTTACAATGATAAATGTCATACCATCTGTAATCGGGAAGAAATGAAGAATAGCATATACGATTACAGAGAACGTAGCACTATACATAATCCATTCTTTCTTACCAAACTTCTTAGCAACGAATTTAATACCAACGAATGCGATTAAAGACCAGAGCACACTTAACATACCTGACATTGCAGATAACTTTACGTTTCCGAAATAGTCCTTATATAAGTAGGTATTTAAGCCATTCACAACACTGGCACCTACCATACCGATAAAGCTTGCAAGCATACATCCGATAAGTGCTCTGTTTTTACCGATTTCTTTGATTACTTCCAGATAATTAATCTTCTGCTTTTCTTCTTTTACAATCGGTTCTGCAACGATACGTTCCTTACACCAGAAACTTGTCAGCATTAAGCACACAAAACCAACTGCTGCAAAAGCTGCAGATAAAATAACGAATCTTTCCGGTACCGGCTGGTTATCCTTGTATAAGAATAAAGGTCCAATGATAACAGCAACGGTCATAAAGATAGTACCTCCCAAGCTTCTGTAACGGGAAAGGTCTGTTCTCTGATTTACATCATCAGTCATTACGCTTGATAAACTTCCGTATGGAACATTTACACAGGTATAAAGGATTTCATAAACAACATATGTAACAAACATGTAGATTAATTTTGCACCGTATGCCCAGTCTCTGATATTTGCAAAACCAAGCACACAGGTCACCGCCATCGGAAGCGCAAAGGCACGAATCCAAGGAATGAATTTCCCTTTTCCATTATCTTTTCTGCTGTCTACCAAAGCTCCGATAATTGGGTCATTGATAGCATCCCAGATTTTTGTGGTTAAGAACAAAATGGCGGAATGTGCCGGGTTTACCTGTAATACTAAGGTATAGAATACAGACAGATACGCAGAACGGAACTGTTCTGTACAACAACATCCCATGTCACCAAGGGTGTAACCGATTTTGTCCAGCATTGAAAATTTTCTTACTTCTTTTTTCATTACTAAACTTCTCCTTTCGTGTAATAAAACGTCTTTTGATAATTTGATTATAAACGCTGCAAAAAACATTACATATCCATTTCTTGCACTAGAACTATCTTAAATTGACATATTGTAATATTTGTGCAAAAGTGATATTCTAGATATGTGATTATGTGCATTTTGACGAAAGGCATAGGGACTTATGAAGAAAAAAAGCTATTCCGCCTCCAGTTACACATTTAATGAGGCAGTAACCCGACAATTTGCCTCCGGGAGATATTATATGATTATGTATCTTTCAAAGGGGACCTGCCAACTTGAAGTTGGGAATGATTTGCAGTTCTGTTCTACCGAAGACATGATTATTTTAAAACCGAACGCTAAAACTACCCTGCACTTTCGTGGCGGACGTCACCAATTAGAAATACTGGAACTACGTGTTCTCCCCGAATATCTGGCAGCACTCTCCGATAAAGAAACCGATCTTCTGGCCGCTTTTCAGTTTGTACCTTTTCAAATTCGAATTCTTAGAGCAGGAAGTAATCTTTCTATGCTAATCAAGAATATTACGCTAAATCTGGTTGCACTCTCTCCTGACCATGCTGAATTCGGCTATGCACTCTATGAGAAAAGTCTTGTGACCATGGCTTTAGTTCTGACCATGCGGGCTTGTATTAATGCCGACAAAGTACATCGGAGCCGTAAACGCAAGCACCTTTTGATGGATGATATTTTTCGCTATATTCATTTGCACCTATCCGAAGATTTAACTCTGGAACAGTTGGAGCAGGAATTCTTTGTCAGTCGTTATCACATCTGCCGTGAATTCAAAAAAATGACCGGCCAGACTCTCCATGCCTATATTGTAAAAGCACGCTTAGACCTCTGTTGCAAATATATTGAGCAAGGCATGCCGATTCGTGAAGTATATGAATTGGGAGGTTTTGGAGGGTATAATCATTTTTTCCGGGCGTTCAAAAAAGAATACCGGATGACACCGATGGAATATTATAAGAGTTTACAGACAGAGAAAGCATCTGTTCTTCCTCCGATAGAATAAAAAAAGATGATAACTTATTCGTTATCATCCAATTTCAGTCGGCGTGACAAGATTCGAACTTGCGACCTCTACGTCCCGAACGTAGCGCTCTACCAAACTGAGCCACACGCCGTTATAATTTTTATTTCCTTTGCAAATCATGCTTATATATGTTAGCATAAATTTACAAAACTGTCTAGTACTTTTTAAAAAGATTTTTTCTTCGGAAAACAAGGAGATTTTTATATGAAACAAACAATACTTATTACCGGTGCCTCCCGTGGAATCGGTCGTGCCATAGCGGAAGTTTTTGCAAAAAACGGTTATCAACTAGTGATTACCTGTTCAAAATCAGCATCAAATTTGCAAATACTTGCACAGAGACTACAGACACTTTATAAGACAGACGTGCTGACAAGTGTCGGTGATATCTCAGATTATGGTTATGTCACTCAGTTATTTGAAGAGATTCAAAATCGTTTTGGAGGTATTGATATTCTGATTAATAATGCCGGTATTTCCTACGTCGGTCTTCTTACCGACATGAGTATTGATGATTGGAACCGGATTGTCGCCACTAACTTAACCTCTGCATTTTCCACCAGCAAGCTTGCGATTCCTTATATGCTTCACAAAAAAGCCGGTAAAATCATTAACATTTCTTCCGTATGGGGCAACGTGGGTGCTTCCTGTGAAGTAGCTTACTCAGCCTGCAAAGGTGGTATCAATTCTTTTACCAAAGCACTGGCAAAGGAACTGGCTCCAAGTAACATCCAGGTAAATGCCATTGCCTGTGGCTGCATTGATACACAAATGAATGCCTGCTTTTCCGAGGAAGAACGAACCGCTTTGACAGAAGAAATTCCTGTTGGAAGATTCGGCACGCCGGAAGAAGTCGCAGAACTGGTCCTTAGACTGGCAGATACTTCTGCCTATTTAACCGGGCAGATTATCACTTTTGATGGAGGTTGTACCTGATTCTCACTACTTTTGTCTCATATTCTAAGAATTTCGAATAAATATTTTTGCGTTTCGCGTGATTTCCCGGTTTTTCGGGTTTTCTTTTATAAAATGCTCTTATCAATTATGAAAGGAGCATTTTTATGGACCTAGGAACACGACTTACGGTTCTTTTAGAGGACCAGAATATGACCCAGAAGGAGTTTGCAGACTGCCTGCACATTGATTACAACACAGCAAACGGTTATGTCACTAACCGCCGAATGCCGGACTGTGAAATGCTTTGCAAAATTGCTGAGTTTTTTCATTCCAGTGCAGATTATCTGGTTGGTCGTACAAGCATAAGGCACCACAGAGACCTGGGCTGTTCTCATGATGAAGGAGTTCTAATCAGCAATTACCGCGGTTTGAGTCCTGACATGAGGCAGGCTCTTGTAGCAATCTCAGAAAGTCTCTACCAGAATCAGCGTAAAAAGCGCTAATACATACTGAAAAAGTGTATGCACAAAGGGGCTTGTTGTAACCTCATCGTTACAGCAAGCCCTCTCTTTTAAATTCCTGTTTCTGCCACAAGTACAATCACGGTTCTTGGTGGCACTTTTAAGGTTTTTCGATAATAAAATTCTGTCTCAGATTCAAAATCCTTACCATCCTCATATTCGCAATTGGTATTCACACACACCTTCCACTGTAAACCTGCCGGTAATTCGGGAAGCTGCATAATTAACGGTTCCCAATATGCATTCATGCAGTAAAATACCACATCATCCCTGACATTTTTTTCGTCACGCCCTGCATACATAATGCCGATTAATTTACTATTGTAGTCTGTTCCGCCATTCCATGGGAACCCATTGTGAATACTGATTTCCGGCAATTTGCAAAGCGCTGCCTTGGTGGTCTTACGAAGAATCGCATGTTTTTTCCGGAAGGCAATCATATAGCGGAAAAAGTCGTGGATTTCCTGATACTCCTCCATGCGGCTCCAGTCCAGCCACGAAATAAGATTATCCTGACAATAAGCATTGTTGTTTCCAAACTGGGTATTACAGAATTCATCCCCGGCCAAAAACATAGCCGCGCCCCTGCTGCACATCAGTGTTGCAAAAGCATTCTTAATCATACGGCGGCGAAGTGCATCCACCTCCGCCAATTCTGTTTCTCCTTCTACGCCGCAGTTCCAGCTGTGTCCGTTATTATCTCCGTCTGTATTATTCCATCCGTTTTTCTCATTATGTTTATGATTATAAGAATATAAATCATAGAGTGTAAAGCCGTCATGACAGGTCAAAAAGTTAACCGATGCGCTCTTACCGCGAAGATTCGGATCATACAAATCATGGGAGCCGGTAATTCTGGTAATTGCCGTAGCTGCCATTCCGCTGTCGCCTTTAAGGAACTGTCTCATATCATCGCGGTATTTGCCATTCCACTCTGCCCAACGGCTCCATGCAGGGAAACTTCCCACCTGATAGAGTCCGCCTGCATCCCAGGCTTCTGCAATAAGCTTTACTTTTCCTAATATATAATCGCATGCCAGCTGGCGAAGAATCGGTGGATTCTCCATTGGTGCACCATTTTCATCACGGCTTAAAATAGAAGCCAGATCAAAACGGAATCCGTCTACACGATACTCTGTTACCCAGTAACGGAGACATTCCAAAATGAACTGTGATACGACCGGATGATTGCAGTTCATAACATTACCACAACCACTGAAATTGTAGTAAAAACCTTCCGGTGTCAGCATATAATATATATTGTTATCGATTCCTTTAAAAGAAAAGCATGGTCCGTTTTCGTTTCCTTCTGCCGTATGGTTAAATACGACATCTAAAATAACTTCTATGCCATTTGCTTTCAAATCATAAATCAGACTCTTTAACTCGTCGCCTTCATGATTGTGTTCTACCGCAGAGTTATAAGCCGTATTTGGAGCAAAGAAGCTGACCGTATTATAACCCCAATAATTATAAAGGCGCTCGCCATCTACTTCTCTGGTTCCTTCCATTTCGTCAAACTCAAAAATCGGCATCAATTCTACCGCATTGATTCCCAAATCCACCAAATATGGAATCTTTTCGCGTAATCCCTGAAAGGTTCCCCGGTGTTCAACGCCCGACGACTCATGTTTCGTAAAGCCACGTACATGGGCTTCGTAAATAATCAAATCCTCAAACGGATGCTCTAACTGCGTCAGTTTTCCCCAGTCAAAATTGTTTTCTACCACCCTTGCATGGTAAACAAAATCCTTTTCGTTGTTTTCTTTTTCTCCCCACTTCCGCTGTCCGGTCACGGCTCTGGCATAAGGGTCTAAAAGCACATTGTCCGGGTTAAAAAGTAATCCCTTTTTCGGATCGTATGGTCCATCGAACTGATAAGCGTATTCAAACTCTTCCATGCGAAGTCCATAGACAAAAATCGAATACGTATTACCGATATGATAAGACTCCGGAAACGGAATCCTTGCATACGGTTCCTTTGCCTGCGGTTTATACAACAGCAGGGTACATTTCGTTGCCCCGCTTGAGTGAATGGTAAAGCTCACTCCCCGCTCTGTCTGTGTTGCACCATTTCTATTATAATACCCCGGTCTGACCTGGTATCCTGCTATCTCATCTAGTGGCTGCAATCCCTGTCCCCGAACCGGCTTATGGTCAAATCTTAACATATGATTCCTCATTCCTGCATCCTTGCAATGCGCTTTCCTTGCTATTCGCATATAATATTATATGAAATTCCTTTCCATTTTTCAATAATAGGAGGCACAGTTTCCTTGATTTCTATTCTCTTAAAAACTATAATTATTCTTAAGGTGGCTCGAATAGAGTCACCTAGCATTAATAGCAAGGGAGAATCCCATATGAAGACCATCTACGTTTCCAGTCATGAAAATACTTCCGCCGATTTTCGGACCGTAACCGATGCAATATTAAGTATTCCTGTTTCTAATACCGAACCGGTTACAATTTCCATTGCTCCCGGCGTTTATCATGAAAAACTGACAATTGACCGTCCTTATCTGACTCTTATCGGGAATGGTGCAAATAACTGTGAAACCGTCTTAACCTATGATGACTATGCCTTCTATCTGATGCCGGACGGAATGAAACGAGGAACCTTCCGTTCCTACTCGGTATTTATCGACACCCATGATGTCACCTTAAAAAACCTCACCATTGAAAATGCTTCCGGGGATTCAGCCACTCATGGTCAGGCAATCGCTCTCTATGCAGACGGTGACCGCCTGGTTTTTGATCATATTCGTTTACTCGGTCATCAGGATACCTT
>CAMGET010000026.1 GCA_946055175.1 uncultured Roseburia sp. | reverse complement strand
GACAACGGAATCTGAAACACCGGAATCTGAAACACCGGAATCAGAAGCACCGGAAGAGGAAACACCGGAAGTATCTGCAATACCGGAAGGAACTGTGATTACAATTCAGGAGTCAATAAATATTCGAGAGGGAATGAGTACGGATTCTGCCAAAATCGGTACCGCATACCAGGGTGAAAAAGTAACGGTTATTATGAGTTACGCAGAAGGCTGGACGAAGGTGAAATGGAACAATAAAACCGGTTATATCAGAACCGATTTACTGCAGTAAGATAGAACAAGACGGAGACTTTTTCGAGTCTCCGTTTTTTCGCAGGTGAGGATGAAAGATGGAGAACACGGGCGTTAGGATAAATAAATTTTTAAGTGAAGCCGGAGTCTGCTCCAGAAGAGAAGCAGACCGTCAGATTGAAGATGGAAATGTAACGATAGATGGAAAGGTGGCACTGACTGGTTCAAGAGTGCTCCCCGGACAGAAAGTCTGTTATATGGGGCGTCCTGTGACCAAGGAAGAAGAGATGATTCTTCTGGCCTTTCATAAACCGGCCGGGATTGTCTGTACTGCGGAAAAACGAGAGAAGGATAATGTGGTAGATTTTATCCATTATCCGAAGCGGATTTATCCAATCGGCCGTCTGGACAAAGATTCGGAAGGACTTCTGCTGTTAACCAATAATGGTGAAATCGTAAATAAAATGATGCGTGCCGGAAATATGCATGAAAAAGAGTATTTAGTAACCGTAAATAAACCGATCACAGATAGCTTTCTAAGAGGACTTGCCGGAGGAGTGCCGTTAGTGGAATTAAATACTACTACCAGAAAATGCAAGGTGGAAAAAGTTGGCAGGAAACAATTTCGGATTATTCTTACCCAGGGACTGAACCGCCAGATTCGTCGAATGTGCGAATATTTTGGCTACAGAGTAGAAAAACTGGTTCGAACTCGGATTATGAATATTAAATTGGGAGATTTACCGGTAGGAACTTACCGAGAGGTGACTGAAAAAGAATATGAAAAATTACAGTACCTGATTAGAAACTCTTCCAATACGGCAGTGAAAAGGACAGAATAAATATAAATGGGCAGGGACGATAGCATGACACCACAGGAACGAATTACAGAATTAAAAAAGACACTGGAATATCATATTGATCGTTACTATAATCAGGACAATCCTGAGATTACGGATTATGAATATGATATGATGATGCAGGAACTAAAGACATTGGAAAAAGAGCATCCGGAATTGGTGACTTTGGATTCACCGACACAGCGTGTGGGAGGAACCGCAAAGCGTCAGGCAGGAGTGCTGGTACGCCATAATGTACCTATGCTAAGTCTTCAGGATGTGTTTTCAAAAGAAGATGTATATCACTTTGTAGAAGAGATGCAGGCACAGCTAGAGAATCCGGAGTTTGTAGTCGAGTATAAAATTGATGGACTTTCTATGTCCTTACGTTACGAGAATGGAAATTTAGTTATGGCAGAGACCAGAGGTGACGGTATTAATTTCGGCGAGGATGTGACAGCGAATGCAAAGGTGATTAAAGATGTGAAAACAAAACTTGCCGATGCACCTGAATATCTGGAAATCCGTGGCGAAGTTTATATGAAAAATGCGGCCTTTGATAAGGTAAATGAGACGCAGGAACTGCTTGGCAAGAAGACTTTTGCAAATCCGAGAAACTGTGCAGCCGGTACTTTGCGTCAGTTAGACAGCTCCATTACGAAAGAAAGAGACTTATCCCTTTTTATCTTTAATATTCAACAGGTGCGTGGACGGGAATTTGCGACTCATACCGAAGGTTATGAATATTTAAAGAGCCAGGGGATTACAGTCATTGATGATTACAAAATCTGCAGGACTGCAGAGGAAGTCTGGGCGGCAATCTGTGCAATCGGGGAAAACCGAGGCAATCTTGGATATGATATTGACGGAGCAGTTGTAAAAATCAATCGTTATGCAGACCGTGAACGGTTAGGTGCCACTTCAAAGGTTCCAAGATGGGCAGTTGCTTACAAATATCCACCGGAGGAAAAAGAGGCAAAATTACTGGATATTGAGCTTTCTGTCGGGCGAACCGGACGAATTACGCCAACAGCGGTATTTGAACCTGTGAGATTGTGCGGCACATCTGTATCCCGTGCAACCTTGCATAATCAGGATTTTATTGATGATTTAGACATTGGTATCGGCGATACAATTGTGGTTTATAAATCAGGAGAAATTATTCCAAAAGTAAAAAAGGTTTGCAAAGAAAAACGAGAGGCTGGTTGGAAAAAGTTTTTGATTCCGGATGTCTGTCCGGTTTGCGGAGCAAAGACTGAACGGGAAAAAGATACGGCAGATATAAAGTGTACGTCACCAAACTGCCCGGCACAGCTGGAACGGCACATTATTAATTTTGTTGGGCGAGATGCCATGGATATCAAAGGATTCGGTGCCGTCTATATTGAAGAACTGGTAAGAGCAGGGTATATTAAGGATATTGCAGATATTTTTGACCTGAAAAATCACCGGGAAGAATTAATCGAGAAAGGAATTATCGGAAAGGAAAAAAATACCGATAAGCTGCTTGAGGCAATCGAGAAGTCCAAGGAAAACGATGCTTATAAGCTTTTGACCGGATTTGGAATTCCTAATGTAGGAAAGGCTGCCGCAAAAGCGATTATGAAGCATTTTAAGGATATCGAAAGCTTAAGCCACGCTTCTGTAGATGAATTGCAGGATGTGACCGATATCGGAGAAGTGAGCGCTGAGTGTATCCGTAGATTTTTCTTAAGTGAGGAGAATCGCCAAATCATCACCAGATTAAAAGAAGCCGGTGTGAATATGCATGCGAATGAATCAGAAGTGATTGCCTCTCCAATCAGCGGAAAAACAGTGGTTGTAACAGGTACATTGCCATCTCTTGGCAGAAAAGAAGCGCAGGAACTGATTGAGAAATACGGCGGTAAAGCAGCAGGTTCGGTCTCAAAGAAAACAGACTATGTTTTAGCAGGAGAGGCTGCGGGAAGTAAACTTACCAAGGCGAATGAGATTGGAATCCCGGTATTAAATGAAGAACAATTCAAAAACTTACTTGGAATTTAAAACAAGATAGGTTAGGATGATAAAAAAGGTAAAGGACAGTAGGGAAAATGCCAATTAGAACACAGAATGATTTGCCGGCGAAAGAGATACTGGAAAAAGAAAATATATTTGTGATGGACGAAAACCGTGCAACGCATCAGGATATCCGTCCGATTAAAGTAGCTATTTTAAATCTGATGCCATTAAAAGAAGATACGGAATTGCAACTGCTTCGGTCAATGTCAAATACACCATTGCAGGTGGATGTCACCTTTGTTACAGTATCTTCTCATGAATCAAAAAATACATCATTAAGTCATCTGAATAAGTTTTATGAACGCTTTGAGGATGTCAGACACCAGTATTTTGATGGATTAATTATCACAGGTGCGCCGTTAGAACAGATGGAGTATGAGGAAGTGGATTTCTGGCCGGAAATGGAAGAGATTTTTGAATGGAGCAAGGTACATGCGACTTCTACGCTGCATTTATGCTGGGGAGCGCAGGCGGGCCTTTATTATCACTATGGTTTAAAAAAATATATGCTGCCTGAAAAAATGTTTGGCGTTTATGAACACAAAGTAATGAACCGGAAGGTACCGTTAGTGCGTGGATTTGATGACTGCTTCATGGCACCGCATTCCAGACATACGGAGGTCCGCACAGAAGATATCCGTAAAGTAAAGGAATTAACTATTTTAGCGGAATCAGAGACTGCCGGAGTCTTTCTTGCAATTGCAGATGAGGGAAGAAAAATATTTGTGATGGGACATCCGGAATATGACCGCCTGACACTGAATAAAGAGTATAAACGGGATAAGAGTAAGGGACTGCCGATTGATTTGCCGGTAAATTATTATCCAAATAATGATGAAAATGAAAAACCACTTTTACAGTGGCGGTCTCATGGCAACATTTTATATTCAAACTGGCTGAATTATTATGTCTACCAAGCAACTCCATACGAGTTTATTAACACCGGAGAAATAATAGGAAAATAGAAAAGAGACAAAAACTATGACAAAAGAAAAATTAAAAATTGACTATAAAATTTTTATGGAAGCTGAGGATGTTGCGCAGTCGAGAATTATTTCTACGGAAAGTTATGTAAAAAAATCACTGGCTGCACATAAAAATCCATATATTAACAGAGCAAAAGTAGAGAATGAAAGCGATTTGGATGATTTTATCCTCCGTTTGTATGTGGAAGAGAAAATAGAGGAAGAAGAATGCGAAAATGCAGATGCAGCAGAAGGTTTTTTAGACGAATTGGCTGAACTTTTGGCTGAGTTTGCGCATGTGCAGTCCTATCTGGAGATGGAAGGCAGTTTCTCGATTTCTTTTGAGGGAGAACAGATTGCTTATCGCTTTTTATCAGAAGCAGGAGATTGTAATTGTGTATTTGAAGAAATCAAATAACAGAATTACGCAAAGTGATAGAAATTCACAAATTTTTTAGTTTCCAAAAAGAGAATAGTCTGTTATAATAAACACATAATATCACTTAGGAGGCATACGCAATGGCTGAGGATAGAAAATCATTTAAGATAAAGGATGGTAATTTAGGAGAAGTGAAGATTGCAGATGAAGTTGTTGCCATCATTGCCGGACTTGCTGCTACAGAAATCGAAGGCGTTAGTTCCATGGCTGGTAACATTACAAACGAACTCGTAAGTAAATTAGGTATGAAGAATCTTTCAAAAGGTGTCCGTGTTGATGTGTTAGACGGTATCGTGAATGTGGATGTTGCAATTAACATTGCATACGGATATTCTATTCCGGACGTTTCAGCTAAGGTACAGGAACGTGTGAAAAGTGCAATTGAGAATATGACGGCGCTTGAAGTTTCCGTAGTAAATGTACGCATCGCATCTGTTGATATGGGTAAGGATAAATAGACCTTTGAAAACTGAGGAAAGCAAATGATAATAAAGGATGTCGTACTGACATCCTTTTTTTAGAAATGATATAAGTGCGTAAGGAAAGGATAAATATATGACCAGAAGAGCATTAAGAGAACAGGTGTTTTTGATGTTGTTTCGCGTGGAATTCCATAGTGCAGAAGAAATGGAAGAACAGATGAAACTGTATGAAGAACAGTTGGAAGGATGCAGTGAAAAAGATACTGCATATATTTTAGACAAATTTAAAGGGATTGTTGAAAAGCTGGATGAAATTGATGCGGCAATCGGAGAAGCTTCAAAAGGGTGGAAGGTCAGCCGTATGGCGAAGGTGGATCTTGCATTGATTCGTCTTGCAGTATATGAGATGAGATATGAAGAAGATGTTCCGGTAAAAGTGGCAATCAATGAGGCAATTGAACTTGCAAAGCAGTACGGATCCGATGAATCATCGGCATTTGTAAATGGAGTATTGGCAAAATTAGCATGAAAAAGAATGTTTATTCTGTTGGACAAGTGAATACATATATAAAAAATATGTTCGCTCAGGATTTTATGATGCAGCATATCTGTATCAAGGGCGAGGTCTCTAACTGTAAATATCATTCCTCCGGTCACATTTATTTTACCATGAAAGATGCAACGGGAACATTGAATGCGGTTATGTTTGCCGGATATCGCAGAGGATTAAAATTTACCATGAAGGAAGGTGACAATGTCATTGTTACCGGTTCTGTGGAGATATATGAACGTGATGGAAAATATCAGCTCTACGCCAGAGAAATTGAACTGGATGGAGCTGGTAATTTATATTTACGATTTGAAGCTTTAAAACAGGAATTGGAAGAAATGGGGATGTTTGCTCCGGAATATAAAAAAACAATTCCGCGCTTCGCCAGACGTATCGGAGTGGTCACGGCACCGACCGGAGCTGCGGTGCAGGATATTCGTAATATTGCTGCCAGAAGGAATCCGTATGTACAGTTAATTTTATATCCGGCATTGGTACAGGGAGAGGGTGCAGCGGCAAGCATTGTAAATGGAATTCGTGCATTGGATGCGATGGGATTAGATGTTCTGATTGTAGGAAGAGGCGGCGGTTCGATTGAGGATTTATGGGCTTTTAATGAGGAAATTGTGGCAAGAGCCATTTTTGAATGTAATACCCCGGTAATTTCAGCAGTCGGTCATGAAACAGATACTACGATTGTAGACTATGTTGCAGACATGCGCGCCCCGACTCCGTCAGCGGCTGCGGAACTGGCAGTGTTTGACTATCGCACAGTTAAGGAACAGATAACCGGTCTATACCGCAGATTATCCGGTAACATGGAACAAAAAATAAAATTTACCGGCATGCAGATAAGGCAGATGGAAAGCAGACTACACAGACTGTCACCGGAAAGCCGGATGCGCGAAAAACGAATGTATACAGCAGGATTGGAACAGAAAATAGAACAGCTGATGCAAAAACGATTGGCTGAGAAAAGACATGAAGTGGCAATTTTTGCCGAGAGAATGGAACGGTTATCACCTTTGCGTAAATTAAGCGGCGGCTATGCTTATGTGACAGATTCGAAGGAGAAAGCGCTTCTTTGCGTGTCACAGGTTGACCGGGGAGATGAAGTTACGATTCAATTGTTAGAAGGAAAGATTAAAGCAGAAGTGACGGAGGTAATCCAGTGAGCAGTCAAGATGGAACATTAGAAGAGACACTTGGGCAGGTGGAAGAAATCATTCGGCAGATGGAAGAATCTGAAGTTTCGTTAGAAACATCTTTTCAGTTATATCAGCAGGGTGTAGAAAAGTTAAAAACCTGTAACATGATGTTGGATGAAGTGGAAAAAAAGATGCTGGTCTTAAATCAGAACGGAGAATTAAGTGAATTTTAAGGAGCAGTTATGGATATTAAATCGGAAATCAATTTACGGGCAGAAGCAATTGAAGCGATTATAAAAAAATATCTTCCGGCAGAAGGAGGATACCAGAAGCAGATTATGGAAGCTATGAATTATAGCATCTTAGCAGGAGGAAAGCGGCTTCGGCCAATGCTGATGCAGGAAACATATCGTTTGTTCGGAGGCCAGTCAAAGGTAATTGAACCATTTATGGCAGCCATGGAGATGATTCATACCTATTCTCTGGTTCACGATGATTTGCCGGCAATGGATAATGATGAATATCGGAGAGGAAAAAAAACAACGCATGCCGTCTATGGTGAAGCAATGGGAATTTTAGCCGGTGATGCTTTACTTAATTTTGCCTTTGAAACTGCAACAAAAGCGTTTGATATGGAACCGGAAAATGCAAATATCGGGAAAGCATTGCGCATTTTGGCAACGAAAGCCGGTATTTATGGCATGATTGGCGGTCAGGTTGTGGATGTAGCCTCAGAGGGTACTACAGATATGACAAAGGAAAAATTAGATTTTATTTATCGCTTGAAAACAGGAGCTCTTATGGAGGCTTCCATGTTAATCGGAGCAGTCCTTGCCGGGGCAACCAAAAGCGAACAGCAGATTATAGAACAGGTTGCAGGTGAAATTGGCCTTGCATTCCAGATTCAGGATGATATTTTAGATGTGACAAGTACAAAAGAAGTACTTGGAAAACCAATCGGTAGTGATGAAAAAAATCAGAAATTTACATATGTGACGTTCGAAGGCCTTGAGAAAGCAAAGGATGATGTAGCTGCAATTACAAAGCAGGCGGTAGCACATATGGATTCACTTGTTGTAAGAAATGAATTTTTAAATGAACTTTTAGTATATCTAATCGCGAGAGAGAAGTAAGTATGGTATTAGAGCGAATGAATAAACCGAATGATATTAAGAAACTTTCAGATGAAGAACTGAAGGTTCTTGCAGATGAAATTCGGGAATTTTTAATCAACAAAATATCAGTTACAGGCGGACATCTGGCATCAAACCTGGGAGTCGTAGAGCTTACAATGGCATTACACAGGGCTCTTGATTTGCCAAAGGATAAGATTATCTGGGATGTGGGACACCAATCCTATACACATAAGCTCTTGACAGGCAGAAGAGAGGGCTTTGATGAGCTGCGAAAATATGGTGGCATGAGTGGATTCCCGAAACGAAAAGAAAGTGAATGTGACAGCTTTGATACGGGACACAGTTCCACTTCAATTTCAGCAGGCTTAGGCTATGCGCATGCCAGAGAGATTACAGGAGAAGATTATAAAGTCGTATCCGTAATCGGTGATGGTGCTCTGACAGGTGGTATGGCATATGAAGCAATGAACAACGCGGCAAATCTGAAGTCTAATTTTATCATTGTTTTAAACGACAATAATATGTCCATTTCAGAAAATGTAGGGGGCATGTCATCTTATCTGGCAGGTTTTCGAACAGCAGACGCCTACCTGGGCTTAAAAAATAATGTTATGAATTCACTGAATAAGATTCCGGTATACGGAGAACGTGTAGTGAAGCATATCCGAAAGACCAAGAGTGGTATCAAACAGTTTTTGATACCTGGAATGTTCTTTGAGGAAATGGGTATCATGTATCTGGGACCGGTGGATGGCGGCGATTTAAAGGCAATGGAAAAGCTTTTAAAAGAAGCTATGAATGTGGATGGACCGGTATTGGTTCATGTGCTGACTCATAAAGGAGCCGGTTATGCACCGGCAGAACGTCATCCTGCACGTTTTCATGGTACAGAACCGTTCCAAATTGAAACGGGACTTCCGGTGAAACCTCGTATAAAGGCAAACTATACCGATATTTTTTCTACCGTTATGAGAAAACTGGGAGACAGGGATGATAAGGTTGTGGCGGTAACGGCTGCGATGGCTGACGGCACCGGTTTAAAACGTTTTCACAATATGTTTCCGGAACGTTTTTTTGATGTTGGAATTGCGGAAGAGCATGCAGTTACGTTTGCAGCGGGACTTGCGGCTGCAGGCTTGAAACCGATTTTTGCGGTTTATTCGTCTTTTTTACAGAGAGCTTATGATCAGATTTTACACGATGTCTGCATTCAGAATCTGCCGGTTGTCTTTGCAATTGACCGCGCAGGACTGGTAGGAAGTGATGGGGAGACTCATCAGGGTATTTTTGATATTTCTTATCTGTCAACCATACCTAATATGACCATTATGGCGCCAAAGAATAAATGGGAGCTTTCGGATATGGTAAAATATGCAGTGGATTATGAGGCACCAATTGCAATCCGATATCCACGCGGTGAGGCATACGACGGATTGAAGGAGTATCGTGCACCGATTTCGCTCGGAAAGAGCGAGTGGATTTATCGGGAGTCAGAAATTGTACTTTTTGCACTTGGCTCTATGGTAAAAATTGCAGAAAAAGTGCGGGATGCTTTGAAAGAAAAGGGATATGCATGCAGCCTGATTAATGCGCGTTTTGCAAAACCACTAGATGAAGAAACATTGCGTACAATTACAACAAATCATAAGCTAATCGTTACGATGGAAGAAAATGTAATAAACGGTGGCATGGGAGAACATGTAACAGAATTTTACGGACAGAATGAAATAGAATCCGTTCATGTTCTTAATATTGCGATTTCGTATGAATATGTG
>CAMGET010000025.1 GCA_946055175.1 uncultured Roseburia sp. | reverse complement strand
GGAGGACTAATTTTATGAATATTACAGGACATGATTTAATTATGGCATGCTCAGCAATCGGAGCTGGTTTAGCAGTTATCGCAGGTATCGGACCTGGTATTGGACAGGGTATCGCAGCAGGACATGGTGCAGCAGCAGTAGGTAGAAACCCGGGTGCAAAGGGTGACATCATGTCAACCATGTTATTAGGACAGGCCGTAGCAGAGACAACCGGTCTTTACGGCTTAGTAATTGCCCTGCTTTTACTCTTCGTAAAACCATTAGGCTAAAGCGAACCGTAAGTGAACAAAATTTGAGAAGGGAGGCCAGAGAAAAAGATGGAATTTCTTTTTGGTCTTGATCCTCAGCTTTTATTTGATACCTTGTTAATGGCAATTGCAGTATTTTTCTTATTTCTAGCAATGTCATATCTGTTGTTTAACCCGGTTCGTAAGATGTTAAAGGACAGACAGGAGAAAATTGCTTCTGATATCGACATCGCAAATGCTGACAAAGAAGATGCTGCCAAGTTAAAAGCAGAGTACGAAGCAAAGCTTAAGGATATAGAAAAAGAAGCAGAGCAGATTTTGAGCGATGCCCGAAGAAAAGCTTTAAAGAATGAAGCGAAAATTATCGAGGACGCTAAAGTCGAAGCTGCAAACATCATGCACAGAGCAAACGAGGAAGCAGAGCTTTCCAAGAAGCGTGCAATGGATGAGGTAAAACAGGAAATGATAGCTATCGCATCATTAATGGCAGCAAAGGTTGTTGCAGCCAATATTGATACGACAGTTCAGGATACGCTGGTAGAACAGACGTTGGAAGAAATGGGTGAATCAACATGGCAAAGCTAGTATCAAAAACATACGGTGATGCATTGTTTGAAGTAGCCTTAGAGTCAAACCGGCTGGATGCATTTTTAGAAGAGGTAAAGGCGACAAAGACTGCCTTAGAAGAAAATGAGGAACTCTTTAAATTAATGAATCATCCGAAAATCGTAAAAGAAGAAAAAATCAAAGTAGTGACAGATATTTTTACCGGTAAGGTATCGGAAGAACTGGTAGGACTCTTGCGCATGATAGTGGATAAGGGACATTTTGACCAGGTAATAGATGTGCTGGATTACTTTATTGACGAAGTAAAAGAATATAAAAATATCGGAACTGCTTATGTGACTTCTGCCATGGAGTTATCCGGACAACAGAAGGCAGCAGTTGAAAAGCGGTTATTAGAGACTACAAAATATGTAACATTTGAAATGCATTATAGCGTCGATGCAGATTTAATCGGCGGCATGGTAATTCGCATCGGTGACAGAGTTGTGGACGGAAGTGTAAAAAACAAGCTCCGTGATCTGACTCGTGAGTTATCAAAAATACAGTTGAAAGTAGGTGAATGCGCTCCATGAATTTAAAACCAGAAGAAATCAGTTCCGTAATTAAAGAACAAATCAAACGGTATGCAGCGCAGTTAGAAGTAGCTGATGTTGGTACTGTTATTCAGGTAGCAGATGGTATCGCACGTATTCACGGACTCGAAAATGCAATGCAGGGAGAATTATTAGAGTTCCCCGGTGAAGTATACGGAATGGTATTAAACCTTGAAGAAGATAACGTTGGTGCCGTATTATTGGGTTCCCAGAAGAATATCAACGAGGGAGATACCGTAAAGACAACCGGACGTGTAGTTGAAGTTCCGGTTGGCGATGCATTATTAGGCCGTGTTGTAAATGCGTTAGGACAGCCTATCGATGGCAAGGGACCTATCGTAACGGATAAATACCGTCAGATAGAACGTGTGGCCAGCGGTGTTATTTCCAGAAAATCCGTTGACACTCCGTTACAGACAGGTATCAAGGCGATTGACTCCATGGTTCCGATTGGACGTGGCCAGCGTGAGCTTATTATCGGCGACAGACAGACCGGTAAAACAGCAATTGCAATTGATACCATTATTAACCAGAAGCATGAAAACGTAAAATGTATTTACGTTGCAATCGGTCAGAAGGCTTCTACCGTAGCTTCTATCGTAAAAACCTTAGAAGAATTCGGCGCAATGTCCTACACCACAGTCGTTGCAGCGACTGCCAGTGAGCTTGCACCATTACAGTATATTGCTCCATATTCCGGATGTGCCATCGGTGAAGAGTGGATGGAAAACGGACAGGATGTGCTTGTTGTTTATGATGACTTAAGCAAGCATGCAGCTGCATACCGTACCCTCTCCTTACTGTTAAAGAGACCACCGGGACGTGAAGCTTACCCGGGTGATGTTTTCTACTTACACTCCAGATTATTAGAGCGTGCGGCTCGTTTGTCTGACAAATTAGGCGGCGGTTCCTTAACTGCTTTACCTATCATTGAGACACAGGCCGGAGACGTTTCTGCTTATATTCCGACCAACGTTATTTCTATTACAGACGGTCAGATTTATCTGGAAACAGAAATGTTTAACGCAGGTTTCAGACCGGCGATTAATGCAGGCCTTTCCGTATCACGAGTTGGTGGTTCCGCACAGATTAAGGCAATGAAAAAGATTGCAGCACCGATCCGTACAGAGCTTGCCCAGTACCGTGAATTGGCAGCTTTCGCTCAGTTCGGTTCCGAACTGGATGCAGATACTGCTGAAAAACTGGCACAGGGCGAACGTATCAAAAAGATGCTTGTTCAGCCGCAGTATCAGCCGATGCCGGTTGAAAAGCAGGTTATGATTATTTATGCAACTACAAAGAAATATCTGATGGATATTCCGGTTGCAGACATTCTTCCGTTTGAGAAAGCATTGTTCGAATACGTTGATACCAAATATCCGGAAATTCCGGAAGCAATTCGTACGGAAAAGGTAATCAGTGAAGAAATCGAACAGAAATTAATTGCCGCAATCGAAGAATGTAAGAAAGAATTCATGAAATAAGCAGTCGTGGCGGAAGGAGGATTTTCCTTATGGCTTCAATGAGAGACATAAAGAGAAGAAAAAGCAGCATACAGAGTACGCAGCAAATCACAAAAGCCATGAAGCTTGTTTCTACTGTTAAATTGCAGAAGGCAAGAACCAGAGCAGAGCAGACCAATCCGTATACCAATCATATGTATCAGACCATCCGCTCTATGCTGACAAAATCAGGGAATGTGAATCATCCGTATCTGGTTTCCGGAGAATCTGCGAAAAAGGCAGTTGTAGCAATCACATCGAACCGTGGACTGGCAGGCGGTTACAATTCCAATATTGTAAAGCTTGTGGCAAACAGCGGATTACCGATGGAAGAGGTAGAAATCTACGCAATCGGTAACAAGGGGCAGGATGCTTTTATAAGACGTGGTTATCACATCAAGCACAGCGACAGCAGTTTGATAGAGGCACCGACTTATGCAGAAGCGGCAGCTCTTTGCAAACAGGTGCTGGATGCTTATACAAACGGTGAGATTGGAGAAATTTATCTGGCATATACACATTTTAAAAATACAGTTGTGCACGAACCGACTTTGATAAAACTGCTTCCGGTAGAAATCGATACGACAGAACCGGAAGAACCGGCTGGGCCGACAGCTCAGATGGTTTATGAGCCAAATGAGGAAGAGGCTTTGGATATGATAATTCCGAAATATATCACGAGCTTATTCTATGGGGCGCTGGTAGAGGCGGTAGCAAGTGAAAATGGTGCCAGAATGCAGGCGATGGATTCTGCAACCAGCAATGCGGAAGACATTATCAGTGATTTGACGCTGAAGTACAACAGAGCGCGTCAGGGTGCAATTACTCAGGAATTAACAGAGATTATTGCCGGCGCATCTGCAATTTCCTAGATAAGCAGATAAAGGCTTTGGGAATGAAAAAATGAACAAGGAGAAAGAAAGCGATGGCAAATAATATCGGTAAGATAACCCAGATTATTAGTGCCGTTCTGGATATTAAATTTACAGAGGGCAATTTGCCGGAGATTAACGAGGCGATTAAGATTCCGCAAAAAAACGGCGGCGAGTTAGTCGTGGAAGTATCTCAGCATTTGGGTGATGATACAGTCAGATGTATCGCCATGGGACCAACAGACGGACTCGTTCGTGGAATGGATGCAATCGCTACGGGCGCACCAATCAGTGTACCGGTAGGCGAGAACACCTTGGGACGTATGTTCAACGTTTTGGGTAATCCTATTGACGAAATAGATCCACCAACAGGAGTAGAGACCTGGCCAATTCACAGACCGGCTCCGGCATTTGAAGAGCAGGCAACTTCTCAGGAAATGTTAGAGACAGGTATCAAGGTCGTTGACCTTCTCTGCCCATATCAGAAGGGTGGTAAAATCGGATTGTTCGGTGGTGCCGGTGTAGGTAAAACCGTATTAATCCAGGAGTTAATCCACAACATTGCAACCGAGCATGGTGGATACTCTGTATTTACAGGTGTAGGAGAGCGTACCCGTGAAGGTAACGACCTCTACTATGAAATGAAAGAATCAGGTGTTATTGATAAGACTACCATGGTGTTTGGTCAGATGAACGAGCCGCCGGGAGCACGTATGAGAGTTGCATTAACAGGTCTTACCATGGCAGAATATTTCCGTGACAAAGGCGGAAAAGATGTATTGTTATTCATTGACAACATTTTCCGTTTTACACAGGCAGGTTCCGAGGTTTCCGCACTGTTAGGACGTATGCCTTCAGCCGTAGGTTACCAGCCGACTTTACAGACAGAAATGGGTGCCCTTCAGGAGCGTATTACTTCTACAAAGAGCGGTTCCATTACTTCTGTACAGGCAGTTTATGTGCCGGCGGATGACTTAACAGACCCGGCTCCGGCGACGACCTTTGCGCACTTGGATGCGACCACCGTATTGGAGCGTTCTATTGTAGAGCTTGGTATTTATCCGGCAGTAGACCCGCTCGGTTCTACTTCCCGTATCCTAGACCCGCGTATCGTAGGTCAGGAGCATTTTGAAGTAGCACGTGGTGTACAGGAGATTTTACAGAAATACAAAGAATTGCAGGATATCATTGCAATGCTTGGTATGGAAGAATTATCAGAAGAAGATAAGATTACCGTTAACCGTGCGAGAAAGATTCAGAGATTCTTATCCCAGCCGTTCTCTGTTGCAACACAGTTTACCGGTCTGGAAGGAAAATATGTTCCGATTTCTGAAACCGTTCGAGGCTTTAAAGAAATCATGGAAGGCAAACATGATGACATTCCGGAAAGCTATTTCTTAAATAAGGGTACCATTGACGAAGTGCGTGAAGCTTACAATGAAGCGCATAAATAAGTAAATGGAGGTCATTATGGCAGATCAGAGCAAAATTTTTGAAGTGGAAATCATTACGCCGGACCGTACGTTTTATAAGAGCGAGGCAACAATGATTGAATTTAATACGGCTGCCGGTGAAATTGGTGTATACAAAAATCATATACCGCTCACCACTGTGCTTGCACCGGGTGTTGTAACCATTCACAAGGATGGGGAAGACAATGTAATCGCAGCAGTACATTCCGGTTTCGCAGAGATCCTGCCGGAGAAAGTTACCCTTCTTGCAGAAGTCGCAGAATGGCCGGATGAAATCGATGTGGAACGTGCCGAGGCAGCGAAAAAGCGTGCTGAGGAACGTTTAGCAAGCAAAGCGGAATCCGTAGATGTCATGCGTGCAGAACTGGCGCTTCGCAGAGCATTGGTGCGTATGGACATTGCGAAATAGAATAACTTTATGTGACAAAAGCAGTCATGGGAATATTTCCATTAAAAGGGAAACATTCTTATGACTGCTATTGTTTTGGCAGGGTAAGTGGGATATAATAAAAAAGTAAGAGACAATTAGACTCGTCATGAGGAGCATAACAGATGAAATTCTATTTTGTACGACATGGTGAAACTGACTGGAATGTAGCAAAGAAAATACAGGGGACAACGGATGTTCCACTAAATGAGACCGGACAGCGTCAGGCGAAGGCGCTTGCGGACAAGCTTGTGAGTGAACATTATCAGATTGACAGAGTCTATACTTCTCCACAGCTTCGTGCAGCTGTAACCGCTCAGATTGCAGCTTCTGCTCTTGGAGTAGAATGTATTCCCTTACAGGATTTGGTAGAGATGGACCTGGGTGAATGGGAAGGTGATAACTGGCCGAATATTGAAAAAACCTATGGCGAGACCTATTATTACTGGAATTCACACCGCAGATATGTGCACACACCGGGTGGAGAGTGTTATAATGACGTAGTTAAGCGAACACTACATGCATTAGAGTATATCATGGAGAGAGAGAACGGGAATGTGCTTGTCATGTCACATAGTGCAATTTTAGTTTCCCTGCGCTGCTATTTGGCGGGACTTTGCATGGATGACGAGACGATGCTGCAGTTTCGCACGAAGAATACAGAGATTGTGGAGATAGATGCAGAGAAGATTAAGAAAGGGATAAGACGGTTTAAAGAAGACGAGAAATGAAAATTTTTTGACAAAAATAAGAATATGCCCCATGTGTTTTTGACATAATACATAAAAATGACGTTGTTTTTTTGACAAAACTGGGTTATGACTTTACTGTGGAGGTGTCAATATGGAGCTATCTAGAAGAATAAGCAAGCAGATAAAGGACTGGTATTATAATAGCCATAAAGCATTATTGATAAAAGGAGCCAGACAGGTTGGAAAACACATGTAATTCGGGCGACACTTGCGGCAATGAATTGTAACTATATAGAGATTAATTTAATTGAAACGCCGGCTGCAGTTAAGATTTTGCAAAATTTTACCTCTATAAATGAACTGATAATGGGATTATCAACATTAACGGAAAAGAAATTCGTTAAGGGGGCAGACGGTTATATTTATAGATGAGGTTCAAAAGTACAAGGATATAGTTACAAAAATAAAGTTCCTTGTAGAGGAAGGTAGCTTTCGATATGTGTTAAGTGGCTCTTTGCTTGGTGTTGAAATAACGAACTTGGAATCCGCACCGGTTGGATATTTGTCAACCTATGAAATGTATCCGCTTGATTTTGAAGAATTTCTACAGATTACAAATATATCGGAGGAAGTGATAGAACATTTAAGGCATAGCTTCCTAAATAGAACACTGGTAATGGGAACGATAAATGAGAAGATGCTGTCATTATTTGATCAGTATCTCATAGTAGGCGGGATGCCAGAGGCAGTAAGTAAATTTGCTGCGACCTACAACGTGAATGATATCTTATCCATTCATCGCGATATAATGGATTTATACAAGTTGGATTTTACACAATATGAAACAGAAGACAAACGACTTATTCTATCAAATATTTATGAGCTTGTACCAGCTGAATTGTTAAAACAAAACCGACGGTTTATCGTGTCAGATATTAAGAAGGGACTGCATTTTGAACGTGTAGAAAGTTCCTTCCTTTGGTTAAAGAATGCTGGGGTTGTACTACCGGTATATAATGCGACAGACCAAGAATACCACTGAAATTAAATGAGAAACAAAGACTGTTTAAATTATATCTTTCTGATGTCGGAATGTTGACATCTATATATGGAATGAATACAAAGACAATGATTCTGAATAAGGATAAGAACTTAAATGGTGGAGGATTATATGAAAATGCGGTGGCAAGCGAGCTGACTAATAAGGGATTCGCTGTTTATTACTATAATTCTAACCGGCTTGGAGAATTGGATTGGTGGTACATCGGCTTCTGGAACAGGATATCGTAATATATATGATGCTAAAAATGTTTTTAAAATAGAACAATCGTCAGAGGTAAGTTTTCCAATAGAAATAAGAATATCAAATAATAATGTATATGTTTATTTGTTTGGCGTACAGATATAAGGGGTATTATGAAGAAAATCATATTAGTAGTAGTAACATTTTGTGCTTGTTTGACTGCATGTGGTGGAACAAAAGAAAACTACGCATTAGTTGAAACTGCATACGATAATCTAAGAAGTAAAGATGAAATATCATATGAAGTGCAATACACTTTAGGTCAAGAGTCGGAAACACAGACTTATGTAGTTAATCAACAAGGGGATGACTGGAGTTATGAACTGTATATTGGAACAGATATGCTTTTACAGGAACGTAAATACGAAAAAGGCAACCAATATGTTCGATATAATGGTGGACAATGGCTGCAGGATTCAGTGGAATACAAGCTGTCCTTCCTTGATGAAATTTTAGTGGATTCTAGTCAAATAGAGCATGTTGTTGTTCATGATAAGGATGTTACCGAGATTGTTATAACACTTAACCAAAAAGCACTTGATGAAATGCGTAATACAGCAATTCTTTTAGGCGAAGAAGCTATTAATAATCTGATAAATATGGGAGCGTCAGATGATGCAATCAATGCGCAAAAGGAACATAATCTATTACTAGAGAGGACAACTTATCATAATGACGAGAGAAAATATTATATGGATGAGAACGGTGTACTGATAAAATATATGCGAACGGTGATGTTAGAGCAGCCAAATATGGAAAACGAATTAGAAGAGGAACAGATTAATATAACTATTTCTATTAACAAATAGGAATAACGGACAGGAAAGTTATGAAACTTCCTGCCCGTTTTTTCGTTGTAAAGCTGTTATGTGGTGCTATACTGATAGCACCATCTTAATCATTGAGCATATGAGGAATTTACTACTGACCTATTTACTACAATAGTTAGGAGGAAATAGTTAGTGGTAAATACTTTAGAGGATGTAGTGTACATGGGAATGAAAAATGATGTTTCGTTTCTATTTACCGAAGTTTTGAACCTGTATGAACATCAAAGCACGTTCAATCCCAATCTGCCGTTAAGAGGATTACTATATTTTTCAAAATTATATCAAAAAATAATCGGACCAAGAAAAGATTTATATAGTGAAAAACTCATCGAGCTACCTTATCCGCAGTTTGTGGTTTTCTATAATGGTACAAAAGAGGAGCCGGAACGTCAGGTGTTGGAACTGCGTGCAGCTTTTCCGAAAGAGTATAGCAAAGAAAATGCAGCTTTGCAGTGCCGGGCGGTTGTTTTGAATATTAATTTGGGCTATAATAAGAACGCAATGGAGAAATGCAGGAAACTTAAGGAATATGCACAGTTTATAGCCATGATTCGGGAGTATCTGGAGGAAACGGACAATATTGAAGATGCAGTTGACCGGGCGATAGATGAGTGCATAAAGCAGGGGATTCTTGCGGATATTTTGCGAGAGGATTGCGAGGAGGTGCGTTCTATGCTGTTAACGGAATATGATGAACAGGCCCATATAAAAAATGAGAAAGAAATATCATATGAAGAAGGCATAAGAAAGGGCGAAGACTTGCTATCTATACTAATCCAACATTTGCTAGCTGCCGGAAGAATGGATGATGTGAAACGGGTGACAACGGATGCACAGTATCGCAGGGAACTATATAAAGAATTTGGATTATAAACAGTAATACAGAAACGGGATTACAGGAGGAATAGAAGTGTCGTTTGATTCACTTTTAGCGGCCGGGAAATACGGGGATTTGACATCTTATTTTTCGATGGATTACCTGATGTTTTTCCTGCCGCTTACGATTTTGATTTATAGTATTGTAGGAGCAAAGCAGAAAAAATATGTTTTGCTTGCAGCAAGCTATGTGTTTTTCTGGTTGATAAGCGGAAAACTCGTGGTATATTTGGCGCTTAGCACGATATTTATTCACTATTTTGGCATATGGTTAGACAGACTGCATTGTAGTGAAAAAGCATGTTTAGATCAGACAGAAAAAGAAAACCGAAAGGCAGTGAAAGCAGAGTATCTGCACAGGAAACGCCTGGTGCTGGCATTTGCGGCAGTTGTACATATCGGTCTGCTTTTGGTGCTAAAATACTCGGCATTTTTTACA